>NZ_JBFRFR010000190.1:0-4734 GCF_052114925.1 Bradyrhizobium sp. 2TAF36
CCACCAGCGCCGCATTGGCGCCGGCTCCCTTCGGCATCAGCGCTTCCACAAAGCTCGGCTGTCCCGTCCGCTTGACCGCCATCGCTACCCTCCAAGGCTTTGCCCTAGGGAATCACAATTGACGAATTACGCAACAGGCCCACAAGGGGAGAGGGCACAACAATGAGCCGTTGCAATTGATCCCGTGCCCGCGCTCGCCACGGCCCGACTTTCCCAATCGCACGAATTTCGTCATCGCATGAATTTCCGCATTCGCACGATCATCTGCGGCAATCAACGATGCGTGCGACGAAAATGCGTCACAACATGACGATTATCATATCAATTAGCCCAATTCCGCTGCAGCGATCGCCGCACAAATTCGTGAACGTCATGGCCTGAGGCGTCGGCAGCGCAAATATGCATCGCCGGAAATTCTGGCGCTTCATCGCTTCGCATCAGTATGATTATTGTCGCGCACGAATTCGCCGACTAGATCGCCGCAAGCGATCAAGCGAGCAAGGGGATGCTTATGGCAACAACTCTCACCATCAACGGCGAAACCAAATCGTTCGACGCGCCGCCGGAAATGCCGCTGCTGTGGGTGCTGCGCGACATCCTCGGAATGACCGGCACCAAATTCGGCTGCGGCATCGCGCAATGCGGCGCCTGCACGGTGCATGTCGACGGCAAGGCCGTGCGCTCCTGCGTCCTGCCGGTCAGCGCGGTTGCGAACCGCGCCATCACCACCATCGAACATGTCGGCAATACGCCCGCAGGCGCGAAGGTGCAGAAAGCCTGGCTCGATCTCGAGGTGGTCCAGTGCGGGTATTGCCAATCCGGCCAGATCATGGCGGCCGCCGCTCTACTGGCAACCACCTCTCATCCGGATGATTCCGACATCGACGCCGCGATGGCTGGCAACATCTGCCGCTGCGGCACCTATGTCCGCATCCGCGAGGCCATCAAGCAGGCCGCCAACGGCCGTCAGTCGTGAGGTCCGCCATGAATGCACACAACAGCCTCTCCCGCCGCACGCTTCTGACCAGCGGTCTCGCGACCGGTTTCCTCCTCGCCTTTCACCTGCCCCTACGGGCCGCCGTCAACGAGCCGGAGCAGCCGAAGGATACGACCGACGGCAAGTTCGCGCCCAATGCCTTCATCCGTATCGACGAGACCGGCCAGACCACGCTGATCATGCCGCAGGTGGAGATGGGTCAGGGCATCTACACCTCGATCTCGATGGTTCTGGCCGAAGAGCTCGACGCCGATTGGGCAAAGGTCGGGGCGTTGCACGCGCCGCCAAACGACAAGTTCTACGCCAATCCCGCCTTCGGACTGCAGGCGACGGGTGGTTCGACGTCGATCCGCGCCTGGTGGAAGCCGCTACGCGAAGCGGGTGCCAGCGCGCGCGCGATGCTGGTGCAGGCCGCCGCCGCGCAATGGCAGGTCGAGCCCGCGAGTTGCACGACGTCCAAGGGCGAAGTCATCCATGCGGAAAGCGGCCGCAAGCTCGGCTATGGTGAGCTCGCGCTGGCGGCACAGAGCCAGACACCGCCGAAGGATATCCCGGTCAAGCACCCCAAGGACTTCGTCCTCATAGGCCAACCGCTGAAGCGGCTGGATACACCGGACAAGGTCAACGGCAAAGTCGTCTACGGCATCGACGCGATCCTGCCCAACATGAAGATTGCCGCGATCGCCAATTGCCCGGTGTTCGGCGGCAAGGTCGGCAAGGTCGACGACAGCGCAGCGATGAAAGTCGCCGGCGTGCGCAAGGTCGTCGTGCTCGACGACGCCGTCGCCGTGATCGGCGATCACATGTGGGCGGCCAAGAAGGGTCTCGAAGCGCTCAAGATCGAGTGGAACGAAGGACCGAACGCCAAGATCTCCACCAAGGACATCTGGGACGATTTACGCAAGGCCAGCGAGAAGGATGGCGCGATCGCGAAATCCGTCGGCGACATCGCCAAGGGGCTTGCCAGCGGAGACAAGTTCGAGGCGAGCTTCGAACTGCCGTTCCTCGCGCATGCCTCGATGGAGCCGATCAACGCCACCGTTCACGTCAGGCCGGATGCCTGCGAGATCTGGACGGGCACACAAATCATGACGCGCGTGCAGTCGGAGGCGGCGAAGGCCGCTGGCCTTCCCGTCGAGAAGGTGATCGTCAACCAGCACCTGCTCGGCGGCGGTTTCGGCCGCAAGCTCGAACCCGACATGGTGGTTGCGGCGGTCAAGATCGCCAAGCAGGTCGACTATCCCGTCAAGGTGATATGGACCCGCGAGGAGGATATCCAGCACGACGTCTACCGCCCGGTCTATCGCGACCAGGTCAATGCGACCCTGGTCGACGGCAAGGTGGCGGCCTGGAAGTACAAGATCGCAGGTTCTGCGGTGATTGCCCGCTGGCTGCCGCCAGCGTTCCAGAAGGGCGTCGATATCGACGCGGTCGACGCCGCCGTGGAGACGCCCTACGACTTTCCCAACTTCCACGTCGAATATGTCCGTGCCGAGCCACCGGCTGTGCCGACCGGCTTCTGGCGCGGTGTCGGCCCGAACAACAATGTGTTCGCGTTCGAATGCGCGCTGGACGAACTTGCGCGCAAGGCCGGCAAGGATCCGGTCGAATTCCGAAGGTCGATGCTGACCAAGACTCCGCGTGCGCTCGCGGTGCTCAACCTTGCCGCGGAGAAATCCGGCTGGGGCCAACCGCTGCCGGCCCGCGTTGGCCGTGGCGTCTGCCTGCAGCCATCGTTTGCGAGCTTCCTCGCAACTGTTGTGGAAGCCGAGATCGACGACATCGGCGAGATCACGCTGCGCCGCATCACCTCGGTGGTCGACACCGGCATTGCGGTCAACCCCGATACGATCAAGGCGCAGATCGAGGGCGGGCTGATCTTCGGCCTCACCGCCGCGCTCTACGGCGAGATCACCATCGACAAGGGCCGCGTGCAGCAATCGAACTTCCACGACTACCGCATGATGCGCATCAACGAGACGCCGAAGATCGAGGTCATCGTGGTCAAGAGCGGCGAGGCGCCCGGCGGCATCGGCGAAGCCGGCGTCAATGCCGGACCACCGGCGCTGCGCAACGCGATTTACGCCGCAACCGGCGTGGCGCTGCGGCGCCTGCCGATCGACCGGAAACTTCTGGCTGCGGGGAAGAAGGCATGAGCGGCAAGATGCGTATCCTCACAAGCCTGGTCGTGATCGCCATCGTCGTGGCGGCGCTCGGCGTCTGGATCATCCGTGGGCCCGGTCCGCTCGACTTCGCCGGCGGCACCAAAGTGGCGCTGGCGGATTATCGCGCAGGCAAGCCGACCGGCGTGCCGGCAAAGCTGGAGAAGGCAAGCCTGGTCGAGCGCGGCGAGTATCTCGCGAAGGCCGCCGACTGCATGGTCTGCCACACCAAGCCCGGCGAGAAGGAATATTCCGGCGGGCTCGGCTTCAAGCTGCCGTTCGGCACGCTCTATTCGACCAACATCACGCCGGACAAGGACACCGGCATCGGCAATTACAGCGACCAGGATTTCCTCAACGCGGTCCAGCGCGGCACGCGTCATGACGGCGCGCGGCTCTATCCGGCCATGCCCTACACGTCCTACACCTACATGACGGACGACGACGTGCTGGCGGTGAAGGCGTATCTGTTCAGCCTGCCGGCCGTGCGCGCGAAAGCGCCCGACAACACGCTGTCGTTCCCGTTCAACCAGCGCTGGGCGATGATCTTCTGGTCGGCCGTGTTCAATCCGGACACGCGCTTTACGCCGGATACCTCGAAGAGCCCGGAGTGGAACAGAGGTGCGTATCTCGCCGAAGCGCTGGCGCATTGCGGCGAGTGCCACACGCCGCGCAATCTCGGCTTTGCGCTCGACAACCGCAAGAAGTTCGGCGGCGCGATCACGGCGGGCTGGCGCGCTTTCAACATCTCCTCCGACAAGGCCACCGGCCTCGGCAATTGGCGCGACGAGGATCTGATCTCGTATCTCTCGCTCGGCCACGCGCCGGGCCACGGCTCGGCCTCGGGTCCGATGGGCGAAGCGGTCGATCGCAGCTTCAGCCAGTTCGCTCCCGAAGACATCCGCGCGGTCGTCGCCTATCTGCGCAGCGTGCCGCCGGTGGCCTCGCCCGATCTGCCTGCGACCACGGCGCCGGTCGCGCCCGCCTCGCACAAGGACGGCGTCACGGCCGACGCACGCGGCAAGAAGGTGTTCGCCAGCGCCTGCGCCAGCTGCCACGGCTGGAGCGGCGAAAGCCCGGTCTCGCCGATGGCGACGCTGACCGGCACTTGGGCCGTCAACGACCCCGCCGCCACCAACGTCGCGCAGATCGTGCTCTCGGGCACCAAGCGGCATACGCCGGACGGCGCGCTCTCGATGCCGGCGTTCGGCGATGCGTATAGCGACGACGAGATCGCGGCGGTCGCGAACTACGTCACGGCACGGTTCGGCACCAAGGGCTCGAAGCTGACGGCGAAGGATGTCGCCGRGCTGCGGGAGCAGACAGCGGAGTAGCGTACGAAGAGATTGACGCGTGATCGCGCGCCAATCTCCACCGTCGTCCCGGACAAGCGAAGCGCAGAACCGGCAACTGTTATGTCGGCTTGACCTTCAGGTAGGGCTTCCTGTCGCGCATCATGGCGTTGAGGACCGTCAGCAGCTTCCTGGCGACGGCAATGAGGGCGAGTTTGGCTGGTTTGCCGGCCTGTCGCAATCGTACGTAAAAGACCTTGAACGGATCGGCCCGGCGGACCGC
>NZ_JBFRFR010000191.1:0-4674 GCF_052114925.1 Bradyrhizobium sp. 2TAF36
GACCAGCACGGCGCCGGAGACGTTGCCTTGTCCGTCGCGCATCGGCCGGCCGCTGATCATCAGATGGCGGGGATCGTTGCCGCTGTGCGGGCGGACGATCATCTCCAGGTTCTCGAACTGCTCGCCGCGCAGCACGCGCGTCGAGGGCAATTCGTCCGCCCTGAGCGGCGTGACGCCGTCGCCGTGAAACACGTCGGACAGGGCGCGCAGATTACGCAGGCTCATGCCGGCGCGATGCAGCAAGATGCGCTCCGCGGCCGGGTTGGACAGAAGGACAGTGCCCTCGGCGTCGATCACCAGCACAGCCTCGGCCATGCTGTGGAACGTGCTCTGGAGCACGTTGACCGACAGCCGCAGCTCGTCATGCGCGTTGACGAGATGCTCGGTGCGCTCGGCGACGGCCGCCTCGAGTTGCTCCTTCGCCGCCGTGGTCTCCAGCAGCGTGCTCTTCAGCGCGACCGTGGTGCGCTGGCTCTCGCGCATCAGCATTGCGACCAGCAGCAGGATCACCAGCGCGCCGATCACGTCGATGCCGAGCAGGACGATGCCGGTGCGGCGGGAACTCTGGGCGCGGGCGGCGAGCAATCGCTCTTCCTCCGCGCTCAGATGATCGAGATTGCCCATCACCGTGTCCATGAGGCCGCGGCCCTCGGCCTTGCCCTGAAGCGCGGCAACGCCGGCCTGGTCGTTCTCGGCGCGCAGGCGCATCACCTCTGCGGCGATCTCGACCCGGCGCAGCGCCAGCGACTCGGTGCCCTCCATGAGCGCGACCTGATCCGGATTGTCACGCAGGCTGCGCTTGAGGTCGGCGAGCGCCGGCGCGAGCTGGGCGTGCACCGCCTGAAACTCGTCGCTGAAGCTCGGGTTGCGATAGATCTCGTAGCCGCGCGCGGCGCTCTCGGCGTGGCGCATCAGCACGCGCAGATCGGAGATCTTCTTCTGCGTCTCGATGGTGTGATTGACCCAGGCGGCATCGAACCGCGACTTGACGTCGAGTCCGATCGAGGCGGCGGTGATGATCAGGAGGATTGCAAGTCCAGCACCGAGAATGACGCGCTGCGTTGGGATCAAGGGGCTTCTTTCTTGTCCTTCGGCTGCGCGGCCTCGCCGAGGCATTCCCGGATCGTGGTCAGGAGCGCGTCCGGCGTGAACGGCTTGCGCAGGCAGCGTGTCGCGCCGAGTTCCAGTGCCATGCGGAGGAAATCGGGGGAGGGCGACGCAGACGAGGCGAAGGCGTAGCCGGACATCGCGATGAGAGGGATCGCCGGGGCGCGCTCGTGAAAGATGCGGATGGATTCGAAGCCGCGCATGTGCGGCATGAAGATGTCGACCAGCATCACGTCAAACGTCTGCGCTTCGAGCGCAGCCAGCCCCGTTTCGCCGCCGTCAGCCATCGTGACATCGAAGCCCTGACGCTGGAGCAGAACCTCGATGGTCGCGCCGACCATCGGATCGTCATCTACCACGAGGATACGCGGCATGACATTTCCCAGTAGATCGAAGTCCCCACATCTATCGGTGATATAGGCGAATCGCGGGACGGGTCAATTTGGGATTGGATCATTGTAGATATGCACGGTGCGGTGAATAAAGGTCCCTCGCGCTCGCGTGCATAGATCCTCCCACGCGATGCGCGGGCCGCGCGCGAAACAGGCGATGAGCGCGCGACAAACGAAAGAGGCGCCGCACCGATGCGACGCCTCTTCCGTCAAGCGTTGTCGATCTGCTTACGGGCAGGGATGACGCTGGCCGTCATAGCCGAGATACGTACCCGAGGCCGGATCGTAGGACTTGTAGCGCTGCGCGCAATAAGCCGACGAGTCACCACCGTTGTCCGGCACCACCGCGACCGACGGCTCATCATAGTAGCTGTCGTCGCCATAGTAATAGGGATCGTTGTAGTATCCGCCACCGTAGTAGGCGTAAGAGCCTAGCCCGCCGATCGCAGCACCGGCTGCGACACCCGGCCAGAAACCGCCACCGTGACGACGCCAGCCGCCACCGTGCCAGTTGCCGCCGCCGCCGCGCCAGTTGTTACCCGCGACTGCGAGGGGACGGCCGCCGCCACCACTAAACGTGGCTCCTGCGGTCGGACGCATGGCTAGGCCGGCGCTCGGGCGCATGGCTCCGGCTGCGAAATTGCCGCCGCCGCCACCGAACCGCGCGCCGCCAAAGCTGCCGCCGCCCATGCGGGCGCCGCCACCGCCGAAATGGGCGCCGCCGCCACCGCCAAAATGACCACCGCCGCCACCGCCGTGGCCACCACGGCCCTGGGCGAAGCTCGGCGTCGCCAACGGAAGGACCAACGCGACCGCTGCCGCGGCGCTCAAAATTCTCAGACTTTTCATGTTCAAACTCCTTATTCCCTGAAGCAAACCTCTTGAAGGGCCCGCGGTTCCAGGGTTCACGCCGGTGTGCGCGTGTGGCGCAGGTTTCCATGCGGCCGCTGTACCCGGCATGAACGGATCGCGTCCGATTTGCGGCAGGGCTTACGCCGGGGGCACCACATTTTGCGGGGGGCACCGCCGCCCCCGCGGAACTGGACATTTCGCCGCCCGGATGGCATCAGGGCCTCACGAAGCAGGGCCCTAGCCGTATGAAACAGTTCTTCCTCAAGTTCTTCACCTGGTGGAGTGGCCAGACCTTTGGCACCCAGCTCTGGACCAAGCGGTACGGCGAGCTGGTCGGCCAGGACGAGCAGGGAAACCGCTATTATCGGACCCGCGGCGGCGTGATCGATCCGACGCTCGGATTCGAGCGGCGTTGGGTCATCTATAACGGCTACGCCGAAGCGAGCCGCATTCCGACGGGTTGGCACGGCTGGATGCATCACGTCGTCGATGTGCCGCCGACCGAAGAGAACTACCAGCCGCGCGAATGGCAAAAGCCGCACCAGCCGAACCCCACCGGCACGCCGAACGCCTATCGGCCCTCCGGCTCGACGCTTGCAAGCGGCAAGCGTCCCAAGGCGACCGGCGACTATCAGCCCTGGACGCCCGGCTAGCTTTCCGATCTCCGTCCGAATCCTTGCCGTGGCGGTGGATGCACCAGCATCCGCCTCACCTTGCTGTGGACAACGGGAACAGCGGGGACAGCTCATGCGCGGGCGTTGCAGCTACGCGAGTGATGCGGCTCAATGGTCCCATCTTACGGAGATGGGAGACCATCGCGTTCGGTTCGGGCAACAGTTCGCGACTGTCCCGAGATGCAGCGGCCGCCGACGAGGACTCGATCGGGAGATAGGCCCCCGGTCTGGAAGTTCGAAATCGCCCGATGGAATGTGCAGCCACCGTAAGACAGGAAAGGCCGCTTGGGAAACCGAGCGGCCTTTTTCTTTGATCTGTTGCTCTGCTCGCTTCTCAGAGATAGAGCGTCGGTGAGTTGCCGACTGGCATCATCTCATAGGGCGGCTTCCAGCCCGGCAGTTCGACGACACGCCGGCGCCAGGCATCAATCGCCGGGAAAGTCGCGGCAAGATCAAAGCCCGTCTCCTCGGTCGGATAGTACAGATAGCCCAACATTGAGAAATCGACGATCGTCGGCCGATCGCCCAGCATGAAGCTGCGGTGGGAGAGGTGTCTGTCGACGATCGAGAAGGCGCTGTCGGTCCGCGCGCGCAAGTAAGCGAGCACAGCGGGATGGGCGGGCTCCGGCATGAAGCAGCGTTGAAACCGGTGCTGGGCAAAGTTCGCGGTGAACTTGTGGTTGTCGAACAGCAGCCAGCGCGTGGCTTCGAACGTCTCCTCGGGCGTCGGACCGAACACGCCGTGAGTCTCGGCGAGCCACAGCAGGATCGCACCGGACTGGCTCATGTGCCGGCCATCGACCTCGAGGACGGGGACCTCGCCCATGACATTGGTGGTGGCCCGCCAGTCAGGCGTGCGGGTCTCGCCGCCGGCGAAGTCGAGGCCGACCGGCTCCCAGTCGAGCCCGGCGCAGTTGAGGAATAGCGCGACCTTGAACGAATTGCCCGAAGCTCCGATGCAGTGCAGCCGGTATCGCGCCATGGTCAGATCCTCCTGTGCGCACGCGACCGGGAAGCGTCCGTGGGCGTTGGGCGCGATATGGATTGTCGCGACAGGCTCCTGACAGCGTCATGTCAGCAGTGCGGAGCTTCCGGACGATGCTTTGCATTGCCCGGGAAGTGCTGCGCTGCGTTCGGGGCGCGTGAGCAAAGCCTCTGCTCTACACCCGCTCAGCCGCGCGCTTGACCGCCTCGAGGCGGCGGGCCTGGTTTGCGGCGCCGCGCTCTCTCAGCAACGCCAGCACCTCGGCCGGCGCGGTGTCGGGCGAGCCTGAATTGAACGGCGGGGCGGGGTTGTATTCGATCTGGAGCTGGATTGCTTCCGCCGTGGTGCGGTCGACCAGGATCGACACCAGCGTCAGCGCGAAATCGATCCCGGCGGTGACGCCACCGCCGGTGACGCGGTTGCGGTCGATGCAGACGCGCGTCCTGGTCGGCGTCGCGCCGAACTGGCCGAGCATCTCCATCGCGCTCCAATGGGTGGCAGCGCGGTAGCCCTTGAGCAGGCCGGCAGCGCCGAGCGCCAGCGCCCCCGTGCAGACCGAGGTGACGTACTTGGCGCCTTCGGCCTGCCTGCGCAGGAAATCCAGCACCTCTTCGTCATTGAGCAGGTCGTTGGTGCCGCCGCCGCCGGGCACGCAGATCACGTC
>NZ_JBFRFR010000192.1:0-4650 GCF_052114925.1 Bradyrhizobium sp. 2TAF36
CTCCCCGTCCAGGAGACGAGCGACAAAGCGCAGACGCTCTTCCATCACCGAACTCGCTTTCCACGGCATCGACACCTCCCGCGGAACAAAAGCGGAAAGTGTAACCCATGTGTCCGGTACGTTCTGTCACCTATGTCTCGGGCCGCTCACACACACGACGCAAATCTGCGATATTCGCTCCGATCGTCCGCCTGAACCCGGCAGCTCGTCGAACGGTAGGCTCAAGTCGGGGACCCACAGCAGCCCCCCAGATGCAGTCGCCTATTGAGAGGATGGTGCGACTCGGCTGGAACGTATTCCCGCCGCCGTCGCCGGCGTGTCCCGCACCAGCAGCGCGCGGGTTGCCGCCGTCACATCGGGCTGGCGCATCAGGCTCTCGCCGACCAGAAAGGTCGACATTCCCACACGCTCGAGCCTGGTCAGATCGTCCGGCGTGAAGATGCCGCTTTCCCCGACCATCAGCCGCTCCTCCGGGATAAGCGGCGCTAGCGCCTCGCTGGTCGCGAGCGTGGTCTCGAAGGTACGGAGATTGCGATTGTTGACGCCGACCATCGGCGAGCGGAGTTTCAGCGCCCGCTCGAGTTCGGCTCGGTCGTGGATCTCGACCAGCACATCCATCTGAAGTGCGATGGCGGCGTCCTCAATATCTTTGGCGGCAGCGTCATCGAGAGCGGCCATGATGATCAGGATGCAGTCGGCGCCGTGAGCGCGGGCTTCGACGACCTGATAGGTGTCGAACATGAAATCCTTGCGCAGCACCGGCAGATTGGTCGCCGCGCGTGCCGCAACCATGAAGTCGAGATGCCCCTGGAACGACGGAGTATCGGTCAGCACCGAGAGGCAGGCCGCGCCCCCGGCCTCGTAAGCCTTTGCCAGGGCCGGCGGATCGAAATCGGCGCGGATGAGGCCCTTCGATGGCGAAGCCTTCTTGATCTCAGCAATCAGCGCATAGTCACCGCCGCCATGCTTTTCCTTGATCGCGCGGACGAAGCCGCGCGGTGGCGCCGCCGCCTTGGCGCGTGCATCGATGCTCGCGAAGGAATGAGCACGCTTGGAGGCGGCAATCTCCTCGCGCTTATAGGCTTCGATTTTCTTCAAGATGTCTGACATCATCGACCTGTTCGTGGACTTACCTGTCATTCGACCATCTGCGTTGTTTCGGCGGTCGGTACAAATCAATCATTATCGACGCTTACTCACTTCCTCTTTATTAGCCCTTCGCGTTGGTGCGCATGCGCGAGCTCGTTATAACGCTCGCGCCGCCGATCAATGCGCCAAATGCGCGCGTCACTTTCGTTCTTGGAAGCGATTGTCGAAGCTGAATGAGCCCGCGCCCGCTCGCCGCGCAGTGCGATGCCTTTGGCGGACAGCACCATCGCAGCAGCATTCCCCGCTGCTATGGAAACCATACATGCCGGCTATTGGAAGATTTCGCCCCGCGCTGCGATCAATGGGCGTCGCTATCGAAGATTTCATCGAGTAACGCCCAGCGCAACCTCAATCCGTCACATCTGCCGGAATAGGCCGCATCGGGCGACTTGATCCTGTCGAGGACGACCAATGTGTGGGTGCTCGTCCACTCACTCCTCACCCAGCGCGCTTAGGAGGCACGCATGGCATTCACGTTGAAAATCAACGGTACACCCCATGAAGTCGATGTCGACGGTGACGTTCCATTGCTGTGGGTGCTGCGCGATGTGCTCGGCATGACCGGAACCAAGTTCGGCTGCGGCCAGGCGCTCTGCGGCGCCTGCACTGTGCATGTCGACGGCCAGCCGGTCCGCTCCTGTCAGACAACGATCGACAGCATTGGGGACAGCGCGGTCACCACGATCGAGGCGATCGGCCAGACGCCGCAGGGCGCAGCCGTACAGAAGGCGTGGTTGGAGCTCCAGGTGGTGCAGTGCGGTTACTGCCAATCCGGCCAGATCATGTCGGCGGCGGCGCTCCTGAAAGACATGCCGAAGCCGACGGATGGCGACATCAACGCCGCCATGTCGGGGAATGTCTGCCGATGCGGCACCTATCAGCGCATCCGCGCCGCGATCAGGCTGGCTGCTGGAGTTTGAGATCATGAATGGACCAATTTTGAGGGAGCAGGTCGCCGAAGAAACAGGCGTGTCACGGCGCGCCTTTCTTCAGGGCACAGGTTTGCTGCTCGGCTTTTCGCTGACCGGCGCCAGCACGAGCTCCGTCTTCGCGGCGTCCACTTCGCAGGTGCAGGTGGTCGAAAACGAGGTCACGGGTACTTTCGCGCCGAATGGATTTATACGGATCAATCCAACGGGCGCCGTGACGCTGGTCATGCCGATGGTCGAGATGGGACAGGGGGTCTACACGTCGCTCTCGATGCTTCTCGCTGAAGAACTGGAGGTGACGCTTGACCAAATTCAGGTTCAGCATGCGCCGCCAAATCACGCGCTTTACGTCAACTCGATCATAGGCATTCAAAATACAGGTGGTTCCGCCTCTGTCCGAGCGTTCTGGACACCGCTGCGTCAGGCAGGCGCAGTAGGTCGCAGTCTGCTGATCGGGGCAGCCGCAAAGCGCTGGAATGTCGATCCGGCGACTTGCCGCGCCAAGGACGGCATCGTCTTCGATGCGTCAGGCGCAAAGCATCTAAGCTACGGCGAACTTGCGACGGCCGCGGCGAAATTGCCCGTGCCGCCGGCGGCAAACGTCAAATTGAAGGATCCGAAGGATTTCACCTTGATCGGCACGCGTGCCAGGCGCGTGGATTCATCGATAAAGGTCGACGGGCGCGCGCTCTACGGCATCGACACGCGACTGCCGGGTATGAGGGTTGCAGCGGTTGCTATTTCGCCCGTGCTCGGTGGCAAAGTGAAAAAGGTGGACGAGAAAGCCGCGCTGGCGGTGAAGGGCGTCCGGCAGGTGGTCAACATCGATGAAGCCGTTGCCGTGGTGGCGGATCACATGGGTGCGGCGAAGAAGGGGCTCGAGGCCGCCGCCATCACGTGGGACGACGGGCCGAACGGCAAGGTCAGCAACGCCGATATCGTCAAGCAGTTGGAGGAGGAGTCCAAGAAACCAGGGGCGGTTGCCCGTAACGATGGTGATGCAGAGGAGGCCCTTGCTGTCGCGGCGCAACGAGTTGACGCGATCTATCAGGTGCCTTTCCTAGCCCATGCGGCGATGGAGCCGATGAACTGCACAGTCCACCTGCGGAAGGATCGCTGCGATATCTGGGTCGGGACGCAGGCGCCTACGATCACGCAGTCACTGGTGGCCGAACTCACCGGCCTGCCAAAGGACGCAATCAAGATTCACAATCATCTGATTGGCGGTGGCTTCGGCCGAAGGCTGGAGGCCGATGGCACGGTGCTGGCCGTCAAGATCGCCAAGCACGTCGATGGCCCGGTGAAGGTGATCTGGAGTCGCGAGGAAGATATCCAGCACGATTTGTATCGGCCGTACTATCTCGATCGGCTGTCGGCCGGACTTGACGCGACCGGCAAGCCGGTTGCCTGGACGCATCGGATCGCCGGCTCCTCAGTCATGGCTCGCTACTATCCCCCTTACGTCAAGGACGGATTGGACCCCGATGCCGTCGAAGCGGCGGCCGAGCCGCCCTATGCGCTGCCCAATATCCACGTCGACTTTGTGCGGGTCGAGCCCCCTGGTGTCCGGACGTCTTGGTGGCGCGGTGTCGGACCGACCCACAATGTTTTTGTGGTCGAAAGCTTCATAGATGAGCTCGCTCATGCCGCGAAGCAGGATCCCGTCACTTACCGCAAGGGATTGCTTGGCCACAATCCGCGAGCACTCGCTGTTTTATCGCTTGCGGCGGAAAAAGCGGGGTGGGCATCCCCCCTTCCCGCGCGGCATGGCCGCGGAATTTCAGTGCAATTCGCATACGGAAGTTACACGTCGCAGGTCGCCGAGGTCGAAGTAGCGGCCGATGGCTCCGTCAAAGTCAAGCGGATCGTCTGTGCGCTCGACTGCGGAATGTACGTTAATCCAGATACAATCGAAGCGCAGGTTCAGGGTGGCACGCTTTTCGGCCTCACCGCCGCGCTCCATGGGTCAATCACCTTCAAGGATGGTCGGGTCGAGCAGAGCAATTTTGACAGCTATCTGCCGATGCGCATCGACGAGGTACCGGTGGTGGAGACACACTTGATCAAGAACGCGGAGGCTCCGGGTGGCGTTGGTGAAGCCCCGACGGCCATTGTCAGTGCTGCCGTGACCAATGCGATCTTCGCCGCAACAGGCAAGCGTGTGCGCAGCCTGCCGATCGATCCGAATTCGTTGAAGTCGTCGTCTTAATCCTTCCCGTCCTCCCGCGCGCGTTGTAGCACGCACGGGATGACGGTCGGGAACTAAAGTCCCGGAGCATAATGGCTATTGGAACATTCGCGTTCTCCGCAAGTCCAAATTTCGCCGAATGGCGAGAGGCGAGGTTCCGTGGTACGAACGGCATGGCGACGCCCCCGCTGATCCTCGGAGAACAGATTTCGGAGCACTATCGGTGCTGGTAGCCGTTAGCAGGAGCCACCACAGTCATGCATAATTCGAAATCGATTCCAAAACAGGCTCTCGTCGGGCAGAACGTTTCACCGCCCGCGGGCGCCACTGTCAAATTGTCTACAACAGACCTCAACAATTTAATGCAGGCGCTCGACATAGATG
>NZ_JBFRFR010000193.1:0-4598 GCF_052114925.1 Bradyrhizobium sp. 2TAF36
GACCCATTCCTTAATCTTGTGATGATGGGCCTGGTAACCGTGCAATTCCGGTGCCGGGTTAGGGGCGTGCATGGTGACAAGATTTTCAGGGATAGTGCATTCTCGGTATTGTCCTAAAGTTCATTGCACCAAAGAACAACAATGCCCGAATTTGGATCTGTTTGGTTGCGGCGCTGCGGCGCAGAAATCTGCCATCGGTCTGCAGCTTAAGACCGGCGCTACGGTGATTGTTGGTGGACGTGTTCAATTTGCTCCCCGACGCTTCCCCAATCCGAGAGCCTGAACACGCCGGTCGCGGCCGCCTGCGGAGTGGGCAGAACGCGGATCAACGGCGTCTGYGTTGCAAGGACGACGATCCGCCAAACCCGGCGTGCAGTGCGCAGGTGTCTCCGTTGGCAGGGAAATGTCTGTGCGATGTACGAATAGGAGCCGCGAGACTCGGCGTTTGGATCTTATCCGGACGCCGATCACCAGGTTCTGAAGCCGAACCAGCCGAACTGTCCTTGTCGTGCCGCCAGAAGCATCTGCGGCTGGACGTTTCGCCTCGGTCGAGCCGCAACATGCAACATCTTGCGTTGTCGCTTGCGATCGACGGTTTCAGGCGGGCGTGTATCCTGTTTCGGCAGCATCGCGAAAGAATTCGCCACCGCCGGGCTCAGTGGGACGGTAACGGGCGGTTCGGCCACATCCGATGAAGTTGCGACCTCGGTCGCCTCGGCCACGGGCGCAGCGGCGACGATCACCGGCGACTGGGTATCGAAGACAATACGCTCGGGCCATTTGCGATCTGAGTGGATAAGTATGGCCGGCCGGTCCGTAGCCGCCTGATCGACGGTCGGGGCCCTCGGCAGCCAATAATCTGCAACAAAGAGCAGTGCGAGCAACACTGCTCCGACCTTCCAGAAATATGCCGCCAGTGGCATGCCGGTCGCTCCGGTGCGCCCCGAAACATTGACCTGGGCTCTACGTCGTCTGTTACCTGCAGCAAGATGGCCACGAGCTGCTTGATATAGATCAAGCGCGTTCGATCGCTCGCGAACGCGCTCTAACTGCAGCCGGTAATGCGCGCAACTGCCTTCATGTACTTGAGATCAAGTGCGGCGTCACCTCCGTCTGACCGATAGTTGCGAGCGGTCAGGCGATCCGAATTCAAGCAGGTCTCAAGATCGAACCTGATATGCGAGCACCATCCCAGGGCGCTCTTCTCTGCCTCTTCCTTGGAGGGGCCAAACCCCACAAAGGTCTGAACGTGCCCGGCCTCGCCGTCGGCCCTCGATACGAGATTGATTTCTGAGATGTAAAAGGACGAACACTGGGCGGCGCTGGTTCCCTGATTTAGATCAACGTAACCGCGCAGTGCGTCACCATTGTGGAGTGGGGCAACTCGCCTAGGAGATGGCCGATGTTGAAAATAGTAGTTGCCGGAACAACCGCACTCTTCCTTGCTGCATCCCCGATTGCCAACGCGCAAACCTCGCAAACCTCTTCTGCGACTCCGGAACGGTTAAATGCAGCCGACCGGAATACGCTGACGGACATGAGGATTGATCTGGTAAAGGCCGCGTTGCAGCTGACACCTGACCAGGAGAAATACTGGCCCGCTGTAGAGAGCGCCATTCGTGCCAGGGCGGAGGACCGGAAAGCCCGCCTTGCAAAAATCGGAGAAACAGTGGGTAGACGGGCCGACGAAAACCGTGTCGAAGCCCTGCGCAATCGTGACCCTATCACCTTCTTGCAGCGGCGCTCGGAAGCATTGGCTCAACGATCAGCCGATTTGGATAAACTCGCCGAGGCGTGGCAGCCACTCTACAAAACGCTTAATCCCGAACAGAGGCAGCGCATGGCGGCCATCGCGATTCTGGTACTCCACGATATGAGTGATGCCGTAGACCGGCGCCGTGCGCTGTCCGAGGACGAGGACTGAGCCAAAGCAGTTCAATTCGAACCTAATGCATAATGGTCGGAGCATACGCAGCTAACTGACTGTATGCCTAGACGATGTTTGCTAAGGGTCTTGGCTGTAGAAGCACACTTTTGTAGATTAGCCGATAGCAAGCCAAGACCGGCTCGGCCTCAGGCCGCGATCACATAGATCAGCGGCTTGATCCCGACGATGTTGATGACCCGTGTCAGGCCAGAACCGAGAGTGCCATCTCGGCGGCTACTTTTGGGAGCGTTCTAGTGAGGAAGTGGGTCCCTCCCATGCGTGCATTCATCGTGCCGAACGGATGCTCGACTGTCTCGCGACGTTGGCGCATAGCGAGCGGGTTCAGGCATTCAGGCAATAGTGTCCATTGCCCACGATCCGCCTGCTCAACGAAGCGCCTCTCTGCTTCCCCCGCAGAATCACGAGAGAATCATGGCAAAGCAGCAGCGTTTCCACACAGCCAGGGTCACGAGCCGCAATACTTGCGGTGAGCAAAATCAAGTCGGCTCTGCCGCCAACAGCAGACCTCAGCAAGACCTCCCACACTTGTCGCGATGACCCAGGAAAAGACCTCGCTCCGGCAAAGAAAACCGAATATCTCCAGCGCAAGCAACTCTTGGTCGAGCCGAGACTGCGTCATCGCCGTAATACAAATATCCCCCGCTGTTACCATTCTGTCACGGATTTCGACGCTGCTTGTGCCCTAGTATTGAATGCCGTCTAACTTGGGGCCCCGCGGTTCGCGGAGCGCTTTGCAGTAGCCGCCACTGGTTGCAAATGCCGCCCAGAGGTTTGCAATGAGATCAAACAAACCGGGAAGCCGCGTCATCAACTATGCGGCAGCGGTTGCTGCTCTCGTGCTTTGCGCTGATGTTTCGCATGCCGACCAGGGCGGTAGCTCGTTCTGGTTTCCGGGTCAGTTTGCGAGCCTCGTGGCCATGCAGCAGACACCGGGCTGGGCGCTCAGTGTCATCGATTACCATTCCGGCGTCGCCGCAACCGGGGGCGCTGCTGCGGCCAAAGAGATCCTGGCCGGCAAAATCCCCGCGAACGTCAACGTTAATCTAAATCTGAGTCTGAGCGGGCGGGCCGACCTGATCGCCCTTGCGCCATCGTATACTTTCACGACGGCGGTGCTTGGCGGGCAGTTGGTCGTAGGCATGTCCGGCCAGTACGGCAGAGCCGCCACCAGTATCGCCGGAACACTGACAGCGATAGCCGGACCGATTGTGATGACGCGCACCGGAATGCTCGAAGGCTCACTTACCTCCTACGGCGACCTCGCGCCATTCGCGCAACTGCTATGGAGCCATGGCGTCGACAATTACATGGCTTACGTCACGGGYAATATTCCCGTCGGCGACTATGATCCGACGCGGATTCCCAACATCGGGCTCGGGCACGGCGCGATCGACATTGGAGGCGCCTATACCTATTTCGACCCGGCGGCAGGAAACGAAATCTCGGGCGTCGCCGGCCTTACCTACAATTTCAGGAATCCTGATACCCTGTACCGGAGCGGCATCGATTTCCACTTCGACTGGGGCGCATCGCACTACCTCACCAAGCAGCTTTTCCTCGGCATTGTCGGATATGCCTACCAGCAAATCACCGACGATTCCGGCCAGAACCCGATCCTCGGTGGCTTCAGGTCACGCGTTTTCGGTGTCGGTCCGCAAATCGGGTACGGCTTCCCGGTCGCAGACATGCAGGGCTCCCTTAGCCTGAGGGGATACGGCGAATTCGGTGCARCCAACCGTCCGTCAGGATGGAATACCTGGCTGACGTTCACCATTTCCCCGTCCGCGCCTGCCGCCATAGCGCGCACGAAGCATCTGGTTGTGAAATAAACCTCGTGCCAACCGGACGTCGGCTGCGATCGGCTGATGTCTCAAATGGGTCAAAATGCGAAGGACTCAACGTAAGCACGTCGGCCTCGTTGAACGGACCTCAATGAGGCGTGTCACCACTTCGCTGATGGGCCAGACCTGGACTCATCGCCGCAGCAAACGACATGCACGAACCGCAGTGATTTACTCAATCAATCGTCGGCGCGGGCGAGTGATCGAGCACTTTGATCACCGTCTCGTACCTTGTCGGCGCGCATCGCGCTCCGTTAGTAGACACCACGCCGCACGGCACGACGCGTATGGCGGTAATCGCGACGGTCGACACGACGCGCAGTCACGCGGGCGCGCCGATACGTGTAGGCCTGCGCTTGATCAACGCTTAACTCCACGACGCCACGCGATGTAACCTGCGGCGAGACTGGAATCGTCGCCAACACCACTGCCGCAAACAGCAGCCCGACAATTGAGTAAGCCCTCATTGCACCTACTCCTATTATCTACCATGGCCGTCAATGTCGGCCACTGTCACCAGATGTCAATGAATATGTGCAGCGCATCGAGCGACATAGTTTTCGCCAAAGCTTTGCACATGACTGCTCCAGATACTCAGGCCAGCAGGAAAAGGCGTCGAGGGGAATGGTGCACTGCGTTCATGCGCGCTGCACAAATCATGGAATGCTCATGTCTCAATTGGGTCTTGGGTGTGTGCAAACGGATAGGTCGGCACGCGGCCGTGGTCGCCAATCGTTGCAGGCGGCCGATGTCTCGCGTCGGAGCGTCCAATGACTGGCCAAAGTGGGTATCGCGACGCGATATTGCGC
>NZ_JBFRFR010000194.1:0-4532 GCF_052114925.1 Bradyrhizobium sp. 2TAF36
GGGGGGTGGGGGGATCTCTCCACACGGGCAGCGCTTCGGTGGAGAGACTTTCACCCCACCCCGTCTCACGTCGCTGACGCGCCGCGAGCCGACCCTCCCCCTCCAGGGGAGGGTAAGCGGAACGCCTCCTCCGCCTCTACTGCACGAGATCAGCAACCGTGGCCGCAGCCTTCAGGCCCGTGCCGGTGAGGACCACAACCGTGGTCTCGTTCGCCTTGATAGATCCCGCCGCGGAGAGTTTTTCCAATGCAGCAGCCGCGCTGGCGCTGGTCGGTTCGGCAAACAATCCCTGCCGCGCAAGACGCCGCAACGCGGCGACGATCTCGTCCTCGGTCAGCGCAACGGTGCCGCCGCCGCTCTCGCGCAAGCTCCCGATGATCTCGCGCAGGCGCAGCGGATTCTTGATGGCGGTGCCTTCGGCGACGGTCTTGTTCACCTCGCGGGCGACCGGCGTGTCGACACCCGCCTTGAAGCTTGCATCGATCGGCGAGCAGTTTAGCGGCTGCGCCGCGAACAGGCGCGGCAGCTTCGCGATCTGCCCGGCTTTCAACAGCTCGCGGAAACCGAAGGCGCAACCGAGCAGGCTGCTGCCGGCGCCAACGGGAACGATGATATTGTCGGGCGCGCGAAAACCGAGGTCTTCCCAGATTTCATAGGCGAGCGACTTGGTGCCTTCGAGGAAGAACGGCTGCCAATTGTGGCTGGCATAAAAGGTCTGGCTCGACTGGCGGATGGCCTCGGCCTCCGACTCCTCGCGCGGCCCCTCGACGAGTTGAACCGCGGCGCCATAGGCGCGCACCTGCGCGATCTTGGCCGGCGACGTCGAGGCTGGCGCCAGGATCTTCACGCGCGTGCCGCCGGCGGCACCTAATCCCGCCATCGACGAGCCGCCATTGCCCGAGGAGTCCTCCAGGATCGCGTCGACGCCGATTTGCCGCAGGAATGACAGCATCACCGAAGAGCCCCTATCCTTGAAGCTGCCGGTCGGGTTGAACCATTCGAGCTTGAAGAACGGACGCAAATCGCCCCAGTCCTGCTGGACCAGCGGCGTGCAGCCTTCGCCGAGCGTGATCGGCTTCTTGATCTCGACCGGCAGCGCCGCCCGGTAGCGCCAGAGCGAGCGCGTGGCGCCGTCGATGTCCGCGCGCGATATGCCTGGTCCCGGCGTCACCAGCAGCGGCGTCCGCTCGTCCGAGCACCAGCGCGGCTGGTCCAGCGGATAGAGCCGTCCGTTACGGGGGTCGATGTAGCTGGCGGTGGGCATGGCAGTCTCCAGGCGAGAGGCGATCTATACGATTTGTCCGATTATGTGGGTCTGGTCCAGTCCACGGCACCGCGGTGGCGCAACCGCCGCGCCGCCCTCTTGAAAACATAAAAAATATAACTAGTTCAAATCCTTAGACCTATCGCGCGGATCGAATAGCAAGGTTCGGCCGGGGCGAAGGAGCGGCATCCAGGCGAGCCGGACCTGCCCGTCGGTGACGGGAATTTGGCCAGGGTCGCCTGCCCGGCGGGGAACCATTAACTTGTCTGTCGTCGCCAGCCGCTACAATATGTTGGATTGAGCTCGCGTCGCCGGTGTTCGGCACCGGCAACGCAA
The DNA here is from genome assembly GCF_052114925.1 of Bradyrhizobium sp. 2TAF36. Lineage (NCBI taxonomy): Bacteria > Pseudomonadati > Pseudomonadota > Alphaproteobacteria > Hyphomicrobiales > Nitrobacteraceae > Bradyrhizobium > Bradyrhizobium sp. 2TAF36. The sequence goes on from NZ_JBFRFR010000194.1 coordinate 1,601, forward strand.
GTGAGCCAGGCCCGTCCGAGCGGCGGGCCGTCGGCTTTTTGGGAGCCTGGACATGAGCCGCGCGAACCGTACCGATCACATCCGCCTGACCTCCCATCCGGAGCCGGGCAAAAAGGCCGCGTTTCCGATTCACTGGGGCGCAGCCGACGCACGCACCCGGGGGCCGATCATCGGCACGGTATCGCGCGCTGGGGATCGCAACGTGATCGGCAGCCATGGCGGCTCCTACGCCATGTACCGGGCGCTCGCGGTGTCCGCCGGCGCGCTCGATCCGATCCGCCGGCCCGACCTCACCAACACCTTTCCGGCCGCGACCATCGGGCCGTTCGAGCAATGGCGCGATCCCGACAAGATCGTCGCGCTCGATCCCTGGGGGCATCTCGTCGCGGAGAATTTCGGCAAGGACATCGCCGAGGGCGTCGACATCAGGCCGAGCATCGCGGTGACGCGCGCGCGGCTCGACCTGCCGGAGATCCGCGAGGCGCTCGCCGCAAAACGGCTGCGCGCCGACGGCGAGGTCGTGCACGCCAATGGCAGCGTGTCGGTGGTGAAAATCGCGATCGATCCGGTCTGGTACCTGCCGGGCCTTGCGACGCGCTTCGGCACCGGCGAGACCGAGCTGCGGCGCACGCTGTTCGAGCAGACCGCCGGCATGTTCCCCGAGTTGGTCACCCGGCCGGACATGAAGGTATTCCTGCCGCCGATCGGCGGCACCACCGTCTACATGTTCGGCGATGTGACAAAACTTCCGGACCACCGCACCAAGATCACCTGCCGCGTGCAYGACGARTGCAACGGCTCSGAYGTGTTCGGCTCCGACATCTGCACSTGCCGCCCCTATCTCATCCACGGCATCGAGGAATCCGCGCGCGGCGCGCAGGAGGGCGGGCTCGGGCTCGTCATCTACAACCGCAAGGAAGGCCGCGCGCTCGGCGAGGTCACCAAATTCCTGGTCTACAATGCGCGCAAGCGCCAGGAGGACGGCGACGCGGCGGCCGCCTATTTCGAGCGCACCGAATGCGTCGCCGGCGTCCAGGACGCGCGCTTCCAGCAATTGATGCCGGATACGATCCACTGGCTCGGCCTGAAGCGCATCGACCGTTTCCTGTCGATGAGCGACATGAAGCATGACGCGCTGACCTCGCAGGGCATCGACATCGTCGAGCGCGTGCCGATCCCGCCGGAGCTGATCCCGGCCGACGCCTATGTCGAGATCGCCGCGAAAAAGGCTGCCGGCTATTACTCGACCGACATCGCGCCGGAGAAGGACGTGAACGGCGTGGTCGGGCGCTCGCTGGAAAAGTACTGATCGCGCGATGGCGGAGGCTTTGGAACAACAGGCCCGCTCCCTGCTCAGCGCAGGAGCGGTTCGCGCGCGTGCCGCAAAAATGCTCGAGATCGGCCTCGCCGGCGGGCTCCGGCACTTCACGATCGACCTCGACCGCATGGACGGCGTCGCGGAGGCCGTGATCGCGGTCACGCGCAAGGCCTATCCGACGCTGGAGATTCCCTTCCATGCCCGCTGGCGGCATTTCGTGCTCGGCGGCGTCGATCGCTGGGCGAGGCTTGCCAACGTCGCATCGTGGCCGGATCGCGCGGCACGTGCGCGCGCCGAGTTCGACCTCGCCATTGTCAGCGTGCTGCTCGACGCAGGTGCGGGAGCCACGTGGCGCTATCGCGACGCTGTGACCGGCGAAAGTATCGGCCGATCGGAGGGGCTTGCCATCGCAAGCCTCGACATGTTTGCAGGCGGCCTGTTCTCCGGCGATGCGCGTGCGCCGTTCAGGGCCGATGCAGACGTGCTGGCGAAACTACCGCTCGCCTCCCTCACCTCCGCCTTTCAGGCGAGCGATGCCAATCCGCTGCTCGGTCTCGACGGACGCACTGATCTGCTGCGACGTCTGGGCAAGCTGGTTGCCGAGCGCGCGGACATCTTCGGCCTGCACGATACGCCGCGGCCAGGCGGCCTGTTCGATCACATCGCGGCACAGGCCGTGGGGGGCGCGGTCGCCGCGCCCGCCATCCTGTCCGCAGTGCTGAACCAGCTTGGACCGATCTGGCCGTCACGGCTCGAGCTCGCCGGGATTCCGCTCGGCGATTGCTGGCGTCATCCGGCGATCGGGGCGGACGACGGAACGGCAGGCCTCGTACCCCTGCACAAGCTGTCGCAATGGCTGAGCTATTCGCTGATCGAACCGCTGCAGCGCGCCGGCTTTGACGTCACCGACATCGACGGCCTCACCGGCCTCGCCGAATACCGCAATGGCGGCCTGTTCGTCGATCACGAGGTGCTGCGCCTGCGCGACGCCGCCGATGCCGAGCGCGCGCATGCGGTGGATTCCCTGCTCGTCGTAGAATGGCGCGCGCTCACCGTCGCGCTGCTCGACCGGCTTGCGGGCAGCATCCGCGCCAGGCTCGGCCGCACGCCCGAGACCTTGCCCCTCGCGAGCATTCTCGAAGGTGGCAGCTGGGCCGCCGGCCGCGCCATCGCCTTCGCGCGCCGGCCGGACGGCGCGCCGCCGCTCAAGGTGATCAGCGACGGCACGGTTTTCTAAACCCTCTCCCCCTGTGGGAGAGGGTGGCTTCGCGAAAGCGAAGCCGGGTGAGGGGTTGTCTCCGCGAGGGCATCTCTCATTGGAGTTCGTGGAGAGAGACCCCTCATCCGGCGCCGTAGCCGATGCGGGGCATCGGCGTTCTTAAGAACGGCGGCCCAAGGGCCGCCTATGCCACCTTCTCCCACAGGGGGAGAAGGGAAGAAGCAACGGCCCGTCGCGTTTCACCCAAGTGCATTTCGTTAGGAGCGTTTCATGGAAGGCGTCACGATCGTCGATCATCCGCTGGTGCAGCACAAGCTGACGCTGGTGCGGGACAAGTCCATCTCGACCAAGTCCTTCCGCGAGCTGATCAAGGAGATCGGCATGCTGCTGTGCTA
>NZ_JBFRFR010000195.1:0-4479 GCF_052114925.1 Bradyrhizobium sp. 2TAF36
CCCATCCACATCCCCCATCAGGAAACGGAGCCCCATCAGGAAACGGAGGAATCGTAACCGACTCGTGGCTTTTCACACAGCCAGGGTCACAAGCCGACATCTGAGCAAAGACCACAAAGCGTCCGCCAGGGGCCCACAAGCGGAAATGAACGCTGCTCAAGAACAGAATTTCCGATGGGGAAGTCGAAGGCTCAAAACGTTGCAACGCATCGGCGTCGTTGGGGTGGGTGACACCGATCTCATCTCTGTCTGATTTGCCGCTCCAAGCGCAGCGTATGCTCACGCAGGGAATCGTAAATCGGCGCATTACCCAACAGCGTGGGCAGCAGCATCGCCATGAAGCAAGCTCCCAGCATCGGCAGCAGCATCGTCACGTTACCTGTCATTTCAGCGACGAGAACGATGCCGGTCACCGGCGCGCGCACAACGCCGGTGAAGAGAGCGGCCATGCCCACCAAAGCAAATGCTTCCGGCTGGATAGAGAGCGCCGGGAATGCAAGACGGCAAGCCGCCCCGAACAGCAACCCAGACTGGGCTCCCAGCACGAGCAAGGGTGCGAACAGGCCGCCGGGCGTGCCGGCAGCGTATGAGAGAGCGCCGAGTCCGAATCGGATCAGGAATGCGCCCCCCAGGATCCCCACACTCTCGTGGCCGATCAGCGCCCGCTGCGTGATCTGATCTCCGCCGCCGACCAGTTCGGGCGCGAACCAGGCCAACATGCCGACGCTTGCGCCGATCAATCCGGCGCGTAGCTCGATCGGTAGCCCTCCAAATCGGTCGCGAACTGCGATGGTCGCGAGCAGGGTGCGATTGTATGCGACGGCCAGCAGGCCTGCGATGCCACCCAGAGTAAGGAACAGCGGGGCGGACTCAGCGCTGGGATAGCTCAGCGGCCCGATGTGAAAGTCGGGCGCGTCACCGAGAAGCAGCCTTGCGACCGGGATCGCCGTCGCCAGTGCTGCAAGGGCGGCGATGGCAACACGGTGTTCGAACCTCTGCACCAGTTCCTCCAGCACGAACACGAGCCCGGCAATCGGCGCATTGAAGGCCGTTGCAAGGCCGGCGCCGGCGCCGGCCGCCAGAAGCACTCGCGAGTCCGCCCAACACAACCGGCAGACGCGCGCAGCGAAAACCGCGATACCGGCGCCCATCTGGACGGTCGGCCCCTCACGGCCCAGCGCCAGCCCGGAGCCGATCGCCAGTATTCCGCCGAAGAATTTCACTGGCACCAGGCCAAACGGAGCCGGCGGGATCTCTTCGCGCAGAACAGCTTCGACATGCGGAATGCCGCTGCCCGAAGCGTGTGGCGAGAATTGCCGCACCATCCACGCGGCAACCAGGGTCGCGACAGCGCACGCGCCGACGACAGTCAAGAACCCCCAGATTGCGTGGCCATGGGCCCAGACGATCATCGCATCGCGCAGACGATCGGCATGCGCGAGCAAAAGCCGGAAGATCGCCCCAACGCATCCAGTCGCCGCTCCTATGATGAGCGCCATCGCCGCGAGCCCCAACAGGCTGCGACGTTCGTCTACGACTTGYCGGTCGTCGTTAGGGTTATGGTCCACGGCTGGTCGATGATCCCGAGGCCTTCGCAAGGGCTAATCTTTGCCAAAATCACTGGCGAATGTCCCGGAAAAGAATGCTTCCAACTTGACCGAACAACTGCCTCTCCGAGGGACCTCACCGCACGTCCCAACGAAAAGGTGCGCCGAACCAAGGCCTCGCTTTGGGTCACAGGCTGACTTCGACAACCTGCTTGACCTGGTTCGCTTATCTCCTGAAAGCAGACATTGCAGCCCTGAAACAGCCGCGACCTGATCAGCCGCAGATGCGCACGCGGCGCTCGCGCCAGCCATGCCCGTCCCAGAAGCGCTGGGTTATCCAGTGGCAGGGCGGGATCGGCTCTCCAACCGGGGCATCGACATAGCCCGACCAGTACGGATAGCCGCCGGGTCCGGGATAAGTGCGCGGATACGGATTGCCGCCGGGGCCGTAATCATAGCGCGGACCAGCATAAGCGGGCGAGGCTGCTGAAACGACCAAAGTCGCGACGGCAGCGAGAGCCAACAACGTCTTCCTCATGGTGATACCTTTCCAACGCTGCGAAGGCTGCAAGACGATCGCCGAGCAATGCAGCGTCAGCGTCGACAAGCTGAAATGTCAAGGAGAGTGATCTCAGCAAGGCTATTGCCTGGCGACCTCCTCGGATGTCGCCTTCGGGTCAAAATGCGAAGAACACAGAGTGAGCAAAGTCAGTCCGCTCTACCCCACCAAGCGGACCTCAATGAAAGGTGTCGTCACTTCGCTGATGGGCCAAAAGGCGACGTTGGCTCCCGCCGGGCAAGCACTCGATGCGCGACGGCGAGCCGCTCGTGAAAGCCGACCCGCCGTATGCCGCTTGATGCAGCCCGTCAGCCAATGGCTTCACGGGACGTCGCGATATTACCCACCGCTCCCCTTGATATTCGGCAGGTTTTTCATGTCGAGCATCGGGACCGGGTTTTCCGGGCGCTGCAGATCCGGTCTCCAATCGTTCGAGGCTCCGCCCGGCTTACGCTTGATGCTTGGATAGTCGGCAATCGATTTGTTGAATTCCATCACGACCGGGAAGATTAGTGCCAAGACCCAGCCGTTGTCCTGTCCGGTGTACTTGCCCGGCGACTGCAATGGCATACGTGCCGACATCGCGCCGTTGAAAACCATGTCGTATTTCTCGAATGGGTCCATCGTCAGGTTGTAGACCGAGCCAATCGCGCCGAGATTTTGCTCCGGACCGAGCCAAGTGTCCTTGGCCGTCCAGAGATACTTCCATGCGATGCTGAGATCGGGGTTGGTTGGATCACCGCCGACATCCGCCCGCGCTCCCATGAAGCTTTCGCCGTCGATGTAAATCCAAGACCTTCGTGCCGAGTGCTTCGCGCGGCCGAGGATGTACTCGCTGTTGTCGATGCTGTCGAAGTAGATTGGCCTGCCATTATCGTCGGTCCATGCGCCGTGCGGCGGCGGGCTCAGGCCGACCATCTTGGCGAGCGTTGCCCAGCAGTCGATATGGGACATCATTTCATGGTAATTTGCACCGGCGGGAATGTGTTCGGGCCACCACATTAACCCGGGTACGCGCCAGCCTCCTTCAAATGCTGAACCCTTTTCGCCGCGGAAAGGCGTGGTGCCCGCATCAGGATAAGCATCCTGCCACGCCCCGTTGTCTGCCGTTACGATCACAATCGTATTCGGCGCTTCGGCACGGATCGCGTCCATGATCCGGCCGATGTCGTCATCGAGCTCTATCACCGAGTCCGAGTAATCGCCCAACCGCGACTTCCCGGCGAATTTTGATGATGCGTTGGTCGGGTTGTGCATCTTCATGAAATTGACGTCCATGAAGAATGKCTTGGCGTCCTTGGCGTGCTTCTTGATGTAATCGATTGCGTAATCAGCCTGCCGGACGTCAAAGTTGGCGAGGTAATCGTACGTAATGTACTCGCCTCTCTTCGCCGGTTGTCCAGCAACTCCCTCCCACTCGTACATGTTTACGACATCAAAATAGGCTTTCGCGATCTCTGGGTTGTACGAGGGAAACCATGGATGAAACCACTTGGACGTATCGGCATAGGTGTAGACGCCCGGATAGTATGCGGCGAACGCCTTCATCTCGTCGAACCCGTGCTCGATCGGATAGGACTCCGGCTTATCACCGAGATGCCACTTGCCAGAAAAGTAGGTGGAGTAGCCGTTCTTTTGAAAAAATTCGGCTATGGTCGGCGTCTCCTTTTTGAGCGCATTCTCATCGCCCGGAGCGACCACGATGGAGAGCGCCGAACGGATCGGAATACGTCCGGTTATAAACGAGGCGCGGCCTGCCGTGCAGCTTGCTTGCCCGTACCAGTTCGTGAACGTCGCGCCTTCCTTAGCGATCCGGTCGATGTTTGGTGTTGGATGGCCGAGCGCGGCGCCACCCCCGCTATAGGCGCCGAAATCGTTCCATCCAGTGTCATCCGTCATTAGCATGACGACATTTGGCCGCTTCTGCTGCTGTGCGGTCGCTTGAGGTACCGCAACCAACATCGCGCCGAACAGTGCGAACATGCCGTGCGCAACACTCTTTCGGATACTCATGACTGCTTCCTCCGATTTCAAAGGTCGGTCACTTGTGCCAAACGAATGGATATGTCGCAGTCGTGCTTTTTAGCTCTGCGCCACAGCGTGTTCAATGTGCGATTGTTTGATTTAGATCAAGACACCGATTGTGACGGGTCTATGCCGCTTGCTAGGCGTCGCTCCGCGATGTCCGCTGCGGGTCAAAAGCGACGGTTTGGCGATGTCCGCGCTACTTCCGCTTTACCCCGGCCGGCTCAACCGGTCGACGCAACACAGGCATTAAATCTCTCTGCTGGCGTTTCAAATTGCAAGGTCTCACGTGGTCGTTCGTTTAGCTGACGAGCCACTTTGTTCAGATGGGCTTGCGAATGCACCGAC
>NZ_JBFRFR010000196.1:0-4470 GCF_052114925.1 Bradyrhizobium sp. 2TAF36
GTGTGCTAGTTCACAGCGTCGGCAGCGTCTGCTCTTCCTTGAACCATTTCAGCTGCAACGCGCCGAGCTTGCCGTTGAGCTTGTTGAAGAAGATGTCGGTATTGATCCAGTTGAGCAGGTTCTGCTCGCCCTGGCGCACGCCGACATGGGCCGGCGACTGGCGGATCAGGAATTTCAGCTCGACCTCCTTGGTCGGGTTCTGGTCCTGAACCTTCAACGCGATGGCACTGTTCTCGGCAAAGGTGTCGGCTTGTCCTGCGAGAAACGCGGCGAGCGCGGCCGGCGTGTCCTCGAAACGCACCAGCTTCACCTTCGGCGCGTTGTCGGTGAGCCAGACGTCGAGCGTCGAGCCCTTGGCCACCGCAACGCTGCGGCCGTCGAGATTGTCGGGCTTCTTGCCGGTCGCGGCCGGAATTGCCTTGGCGCCATAGACGCCGAGATTCACCACCGCATAAGGCTGCGAGAACATCACCTGCTGGGCGCGCTCGGGCGTCGCGCCGAGGCCCGCGATCAAAATGTCGATCTTGTCCGAGAGCAGGCTCGGGATACGCGCTGCGCCCGTCACCGGCACGAGCTCGAGCTTGACGCCCATGTCGGCGGCGATCAGCCGGGCGAGATCGGCATCTAAGCCCGCGATCTCGCCCTTGTCGTCCTTGAAGCCCCAGGGCGCGGCATCGGTCAGCAAGCCGACGCGCAGCTTGCCCGCGCCGAGCACGTCCTGGAGCTTGTCGGCTTGCGCGAGGGTGGGGGCAGCGAGCACGGCGAGCGCCGTGGCTGCGATCGCAAAGAGGGACTTCAATTTCGTCATGACTCTCTCCTGGTGGCGGATGGCTGGATGATCATTTCGCGGAGGCGATGAAGCTCGCGAGCTCGGGGGTTTCAGGATTGGCGAACAGTTTTGCCGGCGGGCCCTGTTCCCAGACGCGCCCCTGATGCATGAAGACGATGCGGTTGGCGACGTTGCGGGCAAAGCCCATCTCGTGGGTGACCAGGATCATGGTCATGCCCTGCTTCGCCATCGCCTCCATCACCTTCAGGACTTCGCCGACGAGCTCGGGGTCGAGCGCGGAGGTCACCTCGTCGAACAGCATGAGGTGAGGGGCCATGGCGAGGCAGCGCGCGATGGCGACGCGTTGCTGCTGGCCGCCGGAGAGCTGCTCCGGCCAGGCGTCGATCTTGTCGGCGAGGCCGACGCGGGTCAGCACATTTTCCGCCAGTGCACGCGCTTTCGCTTTGTCGATGCGGCCGGTGAGGAGCGGAGCCAGCGTGATGTTGCGCTCGACCTTCAGGTGCGGAAACAGATTGAAAGCCTGGAACACGATGCCGACGCGCTGACGGAATGCCTTCAGGTCAGGCATCCTGGCGTGGACCTTCTCGCCCTCGACGCGGATATCGCCGGAATCGACGCTCTCCAGTGCATTGATGCAGCGGAGCAGTGTCGACTTGCCGGAGCCGGAGCGGCCGATGATCGTGACGATCTCGCCTTCCTCGACGTCGAGCGAGACGCCCTTGAGCACCTCGACCTTGCCGAATGTCTTGTGCACGTCGCGGATTTCAACGAGAGCCATCGAGGCGGGCCTCCAGAGAGCGGGACCAGAGCGTGAGCGGCAGGCACAGCGCGAAATAGATCGCAGCGACCAGCGCGTAGGTGAGCAGCGGCTGGAACGTCGCCGCGCTCACCACCTGGCCGGCGCGGGCGAGCTCGACGAAGCCGAGGATCGAGGCGAGCGAGGTGCCCTTGATCAGCTGCACCAGGAAGCCGACGGTCGGCGGCAGCGACAGCCGCAGTGCTTGCGGCGCGATGATGTGGCGGAATTGCTGCCAGGCGGAGAGGCCGAGACAGCTGCCTGCCTCCCATTGCGCCTGCTTCACGGCTTCCAGCCCGCCGCGCCAGATCTCGCCGAGGAAGGCGGCGGTGTAGAGCGTGTAGGCGACGGTGACGGCGACGAGGGCCGGCACCTGGATGCCCAGGAACATCGGCATGCCGAAATAGAAGAAGAACAGCAACCCGAGCAGCGGCACGCTTTGGACGATCTGGATGCACGCCGCCATCGTCCAGCGGAGGCCGGCGAAGCGGCTGATGCGGCCCGTGGCGAGCGCCAGCGCCAGCGGCGCACCGAAGGCGAGCGCGAGTACGACGAGCGCAACTGTCCAGCGCAGCGCCGCGAACAGCGAGACGAAATCGATGAGGGTGAAGGATCGCATCGCTGTCCCCTCAGCGCCGCCGCGGCCAGCGGAAGGCCGCCAGACCGATGATGGCGAACAGCGCCTTGAACGACATCGCCATCGCGAAATAGACCACGCAGATCACCGCATAGACCTCGAAGCTGCGATAGGTGCGGCTCTCGATGAAGCCCGCGACATGAAACAGCTCGTCGGCGGCGACCTGCGAAGCGAGCGAGGTGCCGAGCAGCAGGAGGACGAACTGGCTGGTCACGGCCGGATAGGCATTGCGCAGCGCCGGCGGCAGCAGGATGTGACGGAACACCTGCCAGCCCGACAGCCCAAGGCACTGGCCGGCCTCGATCTGGTTCTTCGGCACGGAATCGAGGCCTGCGCGGATGATCTCGACCGAATAGGCGCCGAAATAGAGCGAGAGCGCGACGGCGGCGGCTTCGAACGCCGGCAGCTTCAGGCCGAAGTTCGGCAGCACGAAGAACACGATGAAGATCTGGATCAGCGACGGCGTGTTGCGGAACAGCTCGATGTAGCCGCGCACCAGCCAGCGCAGTGGCGTGATGCGGCCGTTCAGCGCGACCGCGCCGGCAACGCCGATCAAAAGCCCGGCCAGCGCAGCGATCACCGTCAGCTCGAGCGTGACGATGGCGCCGTCGATGAGCTGGTTCTGATAGCGCCACAGCGGCAGGAAATTCATCGGGCCCGCTCTCAGCCGAACTGGGTGGGCAGGGCGCGCGTGACGACGCCGTCGGCGTCGAGGCCGAGGATGACGCGCCAGCGGTCGAGGCAGGTGCAGGGATGCGAGATGCCGAAGGCGATGATGTCACCGACCGCAAGCGCGCCATCGGGCGCGACGGACAGGAACGCATGCTGGTCATTCAGACGGGTGACCGACAAGGTCTCGGCGAGCCCTTGTTGTTCGACGCCGTCGCGGAAGACGCGCAGCGGCACCGGCAATCCCTGATCGAAGGAAGCATCGCGCATGCCGAAGCCCGCGATCGCAAGGCTTGCCTCCGGCCGCGACAACACCTCGGCCCAAAGTTTGAGTGCAGGCTGGAAACCCTCGGCCGCCGAGTGCCGCGCGCCGTCGATGACGAGACCGCCGCGACGGTCGAGCTCGGCGAAAGCGCGCGCGTAAATACCGTGATCGGCGAAGAACAGGGCGCCTGAGCGCAAGAGGACGCTGGCGTTGCCGTCGGCCTGCGCACTCGGTGCGAGCGCGCGGGCGACGACGTCGAAATAGGCCGAGCCGCCGGAGCTGATGATCAGCGGCCGGCCCGGGGCAGCATGACGTACCAGCGCGAAGGCCGCGATGGTGCGCTCCATCAGCGCCGCGATCGCGCGCATCGTCTCGTCGGCATCGGGCGTTGCGACCGCGCCTTCGTAAGTGGCGACGCCGCCGAGCAGGAGGCCGTCGGCCGCGAGCACGGCTGCGATCRTCGCTTCGACCGCGGCGCGATCGCGCGCGCCGGCTCGGCCCGCGCCGAGCTCGACCAGCACGGACAATTCGCTGCGGCCCGCAATCCGGGCCGCTTCAGCGAGCGCTGCGACCGCCGCCGGTGAATCCGCGAAGGCGTGAAATTCGACGTCGGGATAGGCGCCGAGCAACGCGCCGAGCCGCCGGCCGGCCGCGAGGCCGCCGATCTCATTGGCCAGCAGCAGGCGCCGCTCGCCATGGGCGAGCAGCACGGCGGCCTGCTGGATGTTGGCAACCGTCGTGCCCCAGGCGCCGGCCTCGCGCAGCGACCGAGCGAGCTCCGGCGACATCGGCGTCTTGGCGTGGGGCGCAACGGCAACGCCGGCGCCCTTGCACCAGCGCAGGAAGAGGTCGCGGTTGGCTGCGAAGGCGGCTTCATCGAGCGTGAGGGCGGGCAGGGCGAGATCGCCGCGGCACGGCTGCCAATCCTGGCGGGCGATCTCCTCGATCGGCAGGCCATCGACCAGGGGGATGCCCCGCGTGGTCGTTGAAAGACGTTGGCTCTCCCACCGGGACAAGAACTGCATCGTCGCTCCCTCAGCGGCCCCTCGACCGCTCGGGAACGATAGGTCGGAATGACAACGTTGTCATTAGCGGATTCTAGCCAATCTTGGCGCGAATTCGATACAGGGAGGTAATTTGGTAAGGTGTTGTGCCCGTGAATTGGGCTAAAGCGTGATGGCATTAAGTTCGATAGCCTGAATTTTTCAGGTAATTGGCGCATTCCTCGGGGGTGAAGGCATCGAGTGCGTGGCCGATTGCGGCGCAGACCGCGTCGACGGTTCGCGCGGCAGCTTTGCGGAGCAGATGCTTGA
>NZ_JBFRFR010000197.1:0-4462 GCF_052114925.1 Bradyrhizobium sp. 2TAF36
CTTTTCGGACCTCGCAAGATGTTCGAACTTGTGTCCGTACATTGTGTGTACCGAAAATTCAAGCTCGGGCGTAGTGGTGATGAAGTCCGCCGAGGATGGCGTGTGATTTGATGCTTCCTGTTCGCTGAACCGGACGAGAAACCGGCGCATCCTTGTTCAAGGATCGATGAGTTCTGAAATTATTATAGTAATCGGCGTAGGATTTCAGAATCCGGCACAGATGCGCCTCGCTCAGGACAATGATGTGATCCAAACACTCACGCCGGATCGATCCGATCAACCGTTCGGCAAAGCCGTTCTGCCAGGGTGAGGCCGGTGCAATAGGCTTGTCCCGAATGCCCATGGCGCGCAATCGTCGTGTGACGACGGTGCCGTAGATCCGATCCCGATCGCGGATGAGATAGTGCGGAGCCTCATCCCGAGGAAATGCCTCCGTGATTTGACGTGCAACCCATTCCGCCGTCGGATTTGCTGTGACGTTGATCCAGACAAGGTCTCTGCGGTCGAGCCGCACGATGATGAAGGCATAGAGCAGGTCGAAGCCAATGGTCGGAACAACAAACAAGTCCATGGCGGCAATGTCCGGCGCATGGTTACACAAGAAGGTTCGCCATCCTTGGCCAGGTGGCTGCCGTCGTTTGACCATGTACTTGGCGACGCTCGACTGCGCGACCTCAAACCCGAGCTTAAGCAATTCGCCGTGAATGCGTGGCGCGCCCCAAAGCGGATTCTCGACGCTCATCCGCCGGATCAATACGCGCAACTCCATGTCGATCGGCGGTCGCCCTCCCAATGGGCGCGATTTCCAACGCCAGTAACACAGAAAGCCGGCCCGATGCCAACGCAGGAGCGTCTCAGGCCGGATGATCGTGAAAGCCTGCAAGATTGATGGAAACCAGCGATACAGCTGGATAAAGAACCAGCGATCATGGCTGGTGAGCCGGACGCGACCATGCAGCCTGCGCCTCAAGACAATCACCTGATGTCGAAGCACCGTGTTCTCGGCCTCAAGCCGCAACTTGGACTTGAATGGCGAGGTCAGGACGGCCAGCACGAACCAGAGCAGCCCGATCATCCCGCCAGCTTAGGCGATTCCACTGTGTCTTCAACCCGGATGAGGTTTTCGGTACACACAGCGGTCGAAATGAGACATGCCATGATCGCAAAGCCGACCCCAATGACAAGGAAGTTCGATGAGGTGACCTCTGTCAACGTCACAGGTGTCCAGACCAGAGTCGCCACGAAAAACGCGAGCATGATACCGATCGGAATGGAAACCAGAGCCATTCCGCCGACGATCGGCCATTCCGATCTTCGCAGGATGGTCCACCGCATGGCGTAACGCACGACAGCGACTTGAGACAATGTCAGGATAGCTCCTGCCAGGCAGCCAACGCCGATCACAAGCTGGGTTGCGGCGAGTTTACGCAAGGATGAAACCGGCTCCGGCGGCATTCCGTAGAGGAGAGCGACGCTAACCATTAACATCGCCCCCAGGATGCCTATGAGGGCGTAAGCTACAAACATCCACATGACGACCCTCGGCAACGAGCGCAGGCGAGGAGATACGAGCGGAGCTGCCGCACAGGCGAACGCGAGGACGGCAACTGACACGAACACCCAATCCGCCGTCCCGAACTTGAGGCTGCTTACAGCGCCAAGCGCTGCGTAAATCCTAATGATGATTGCAGCGCCTATCGGGGGCCAGAGATAGAGATTACCTGCGGTCAGGCAAACGGCAACGGCGATCGAATCTTTCGCGATCAGAGCCTTTCCGAACATGCGGTCTGCTATGTCATTCGCTTTCTGCGCGACAACGACCACGAACGCGGCTTGACGCGAGACCGTCCGGCTGCGGAGTTCATCGAACTGAAGCCACCAAGTCGCGATCTTGTCCCGCAGTTTTCTTTCATCGTCCTCGTACATGAACCAGGCGACGTAAAACGCCGCGAACGCGGCGACGGCTGCCCCAATGCGAACCACTGCGTCAATCCAGGTCACGGGCAATAGTGCCTCCCGGATAAGACCGGTCTGCGCCGGATAGGGCTGCATATGGCAGCGGACGGCCCACAGGGTCGATCCCTGCATCCTACAATGGACTCGCCGCAAGCGAAACCGGCAACGCGGGACGCCAAGAATGGATGGTTTGGCTAGCCTGCGCCAATTGCCTTGCAGATCGCCCCGCGAGAACATCCCGACTGCTTGGCGATCGCGGTCGCACCAAGTCCGTGCGAGCGCAGCGTCCTGATCTGGGGGGCGAGGCTAACCGCCCTCCAGTTTAAACTTGTGGTGGCTCATCTCGCACCGGCTAAAGATCTTCCGCTTCGTCTCGCATCAGCAAATCCGTTGTTGCCATTGCGGCATACGCCCTCCGAATGAGTTCGTTACGGGCGGAACGGGTCTCGTCCTCAGTTGGCTCGCGGCCCAGCTTTGCCCGAAGTTTCGCTATGGTCTCTTCCTTGAGTTCGATGCCCATTTGATGCCCATCTACGTAACGACGCTTGCTTTTGTTGGCTCTTGTCGCTGTCGCCAGTCAACCCAGTCGGCAGCCGCCCGTCAAGATCGGGGAGTTCCTTTATGGGCGAGCGGCAGGTCGTGCTGGATGTTCTTGCGGCCATAAGCTTGGTGGCTCGCGTGTTGTGGCGTCGATTTCGGTTCTCTTAGAGCGCCTACCTGCTTAGGCGCTGAAGATCGCTCGCGCAGCAACTGAACCAAGGAAGACAACAGTAGCTGCCACGTATCCAATCGCCTTTAGCGGATGCTCCTTCCCCACCCGCGGTCGAGTGACTCCTGGGGAGATTGCGTGCCCTCGATTTCACGGCCTTGGTACCGAACGTGCTGGGCGACTCCGGCGTTCAGATCTTTGAGCAGCGAAAGCGTATCGGTTGTACTGCCTCTCTAAAACGATAGGTGGTCTTATGGCGGATTCGTATCGCGGTCATCTCGGCCTCCGTTTTCAGGCCCATGGATTCTACAGCGGCCTCGCGACCTGAGTATCCTGCAGCAGAAATCGATGGCCGCGAGCGTGGCGCCTACCACGTTCGCGGCCACGATCATCCAACCGTCCCGGATGAAGCCGTAGATGATCAAGAGCCCAAGACCGAGAGTCAGCGTCCCGAGCATGAAGAGCGAAAGATCGTCCGTCGAAGCGTCACGCTTTTCTTTGGATGGCATCGGCGATGCGTCTTCTGCATCTTGGTTCGGCGGAGCGCCGCGATCGCTCAGGAATGCTACCGCCAACAGGCCCAGGGCCACAGCAATGTTCCAACCGCCCGGACGTCTTTCTTCGTAAGAGCTTGGCATAAGATGCGCCTAGAATATCGAGATGAGATTTTGCGCGTTATCCTCTTGCGGCTGGAAAGCCGCCGCCAAGCAGGCGGCGTTTTACTTCTCAGCTTGGCGGGTTGAGGGAATCTTCGGAGCGCTCCAATCGCTCGGCATCCGCGTCCAAGTCCTCGGCCAAAGCCTTCAGAGTCTGGCAGTCTTGATTGCTGCTGACAGATTGAGAAAGCCGTTCCGCTCTACAGGCCTGTTCTCTGAGGTACTCGGTTTGCTTGCTCATAAGGGGCAAGAAACTTGGAATAGGGGCGTTCCAAATCAGACCAACTATTCCTAGCGATTGACTGGATGCCCCCTATTTGTTCTTGTTGAGCGCCGTAACTCATTGAAAAACAAGATGCCAACACTCTTATACATCCGCTCGGAAATCGAGCGCATGCGCGCGCAGATAGGCCGGCAGCGCAAGGAAATCCTCCAGCTCCAGCGGGCCGAGGTAGGGACCGCCTCGGCGGAAGCTCTGCTAGGCCGGATGCAGGCCAAGGTCGATGGCCTCTGTTTGCAGCGGGACGACATGAAGAAAGCGCAGCCGCAGGAAACCCGTCCGCGCGTTCTAGGAGGGCGGAAGTGGTAGTTGAACGACCGAAGTATTTCTCCGACATGTAGGATGCTCCGGAGTTCCTGAACTCACGCGACCAGACGCGGAGGCTGTCGACCCGTGAAGGTGGTGCAGGGCGCACATCGAGGCCATCCAGGTTGCGATTGACCAGTATGCGGAAGCCGCTTTCGGCAACCGGGAGTTCTTCCTCAACACGCCGCACCGCATCGGCCCGAGCCGAAGCAGGAGCGACATTCCCTAGCGCCGTTCTCTTTTATCACATCCCGTTCGCGCGCTGTTCGAGAACCGTTCTCAAAAATACAACCTGCAAAGGCGCTCGCGGTTGTAGGAGGCGCTGGGATGTATTCACGGATGGAACGCGTCTCCGGCCTCGAAAGTTGGAGACTCGTTGAGTAAGGTAGGTAGACTGGCCGCCGCTGGTGACCTTGCCCCCAAGTTTTATCCAGTCCTGAGTTCGCCCCGGCTGTTGGATTTGCCCGGTTGGACGGTGGCAGCGGCGGGAGCCGGCGCGGAGCCCTCGGCATAGCGCAGCGCCGGCTCCCGGCGCGGGTGGCAGGTGAAGGCGAA
>NZ_JBFRFR010000198.1:0-4454 GCF_052114925.1 Bradyrhizobium sp. 2TAF36
AGGATTCGAGACGGTTCTGCTGGAAACACGGCATGTGAAGGCAGCATTGTCGGCGATGACAGTGAAGACGGATCGCAAGGATGCACGCGGAATTGCCCAGTTGATCCGGATGGGATGGTTCCGCGCGGTGCACGCAAAGTCGATAGGGGGCTCAAGAGATCCGAGCGCTGCTGGATGCCCCCTTGCACGGAGCAGGGCCCATTACGGCATCTAAAGTTCTTCCGAGGGCGCGAGATTCCAACATTTGTGAATGCAACAGGTAGCGCTCTGGCTAAAATATGGACTGCAAACCAAACGGTTAGGACCCGTATGCACGAGGCCAGTCATGACGAAACGCCGCAGGTTTAAACAGACCGTCACCCTCGAAGAACGTCTCGGCCAAGAAGCCCAGCGATTGAGAGAGGAAGCCAAGAGGCTCCCGCACGGCGCTGAGCGCGAAATCCTCCTTCGCAAAGCCAGACAAGCCGAGACCGGCTCTCACATCAGCGATTGGCTGAGATCGCCCGGGTTACAGCCGCCGGAATAGGAACAGGTGGACATTTAATTCCATTGCTCTCCCTCGAATGAGGGCGGCGCATGACCCGGTACTACTTCGACATCCGGGACGACACCGGTTTGTACCCGGACGAGGAAGGTCTGGAATTCGACACTCAGCAAGAGGCTGAGGTCGAAGCCGCCAGGTCGCTTGCGAACTTGGCAAAGGACTTTGCCACCATACGGCAGGACGTTTCCGTGGAAGTGAGAACAGACGTCGAGCGGGTGTTCCAAGCCGCGTTCATTTTCGACAGAAGTAGGACGAAACAGTAAGGACGCTTCAGTTGGCGGCCTCGGTGTCGCGAAGAGGGCGCGAGCCGCGGGCGGCTCTGGGATTCACCTATCTTACCTTACCCCACATCCGAACCAGCTTCTCCTGCGTGCCAACCCTTCTCTGTAGGCTGATAACGCTCTCCGTATTTTACCAGCCAGCCGCCTTCAACCATCTTCTCTGCCAAAGCCTTCGAGCATGCCGGCTGGTTGCTGCCGGGGTAATACAGGCCGTCTCTGCGCTCGACCATAAAGCCATAGACGCGCACCAGGCGAAGGGCTTTCAGCATGCCGGGAATGAGAACTACGGTCGTGCTCGTCATTGCTCTCCAAGCAACGCCACCACCGAACGTTCCTGAGCCACCCGGCAAACCTTCGTCAAATTATTGATTCCTGGCGGCTTGGAACGAGCACTACTGCCTGTCGTGAGATAGTTCAGGGACACCGTTGATGTCCGCTGAGACTCTGATAGCGGCGCGAAAGCGGACATCGCGGGACTTCCGTGTTGGGCCAACAACGGACCTCCGGGCATGCTTAGGGTTGTCCGATTTTGCATTGTCAACCATCGCGGCAGGTGCGAAACTTCTCAAACAAATCGATCTGCGAGCAGCGCATGCGCGCTTGAGCACAAAGAACTGGAAGGACTGCGGAAAATGTTTACTAAGCGCGATCTTCTTCGTTCGGCCGCCTTGGCTGCCATCACTGCATCGACGGCGAAGTCTGTCCCCGCGCACGCACAGACCAGCGACGATCGCCCAGGTTTTTTCGAGGCAAAAGACATTGCCGAGGCAGGGTTCGTCTACGGCCTGCCTATCGTGATGAACTATGCCGTCATGCATGAATATGCGATCGATCGGAATTCTGGGCAGTTCAAGGCTCCGTTCAATCAGATCAAGAACGAACCTAACGTCTTCACCTACAAAGATACCGCAATCGTCACGCCGAACAGCGACACACCCTATTCCTTCGTGTGGATGGATTTGCGGGCGGAGCCGGTGGTGCTCTCGGTGCCGGCGATCGATCCGAAGCGCTACTACTCGGTCATGCTATGCGACGGCAATACCTACAATTACGGCTATATAGGCACCCGTGCCACAGGGAGCGAGGCCGGCGACTACATGGTGGTCGGGCCCGACTGGAAGGGCGACACCCCGGCGGGCATCAAGCAGGTGTTTCGTTCGAGCACACAGTTTTCCGTCGCAGGCTATCGCACCCAGCTTTTCGGTCCGGAAGATCTCGACAACGTCAAGAAGGTGCAGGCTGGCTACAAGGTGCAGATGCTATCGGCCTATCTGAAGCAGACGCCGCCGCCGGCCGCGCCAACCATCGACTTCCCCAAGATCGATAAGGAACTCGTGAAGACCAACTTCTTCGATTATCTCGACTTCGCGCTGCAATTCGCGCCGGCGCAGGGCAATGAGAAAGAGATACGCGCCAAGCTAGCACGCATCGGCATTGGGCCTGGCAAGACCTTCAACTTTAAGGACCTCCCTCTGGAGCAGAAACTGGAGATAGGCCTTGGCATGAAGGAAGGCCAGCGGAAAGTCGACGAGGCCGTCGCCAATGTCGGCAAGGCGATCAATGGCTGGCGGGTTAGCGGTCTTCCAGGCGATAGCGCCCACTACAATGGCGACTGGTTGAAGCGTGCCGTCGCCGCTCAGGCCGGCATCTATGGTAATGACCCGGCGGAAGCGACCTATCCATTCACGCGCGTTGACGGCGACGGTCAAACGCTCGACGGCAGCAAGCACAACTACACACTGACTTTCCCGGCCGGAAAACTGCCACCGGTGAATTCGTTCTGGTCGCTGACGATGTATGACGGCAAGTCCCAACTCCTGATCGAAAATCCGATCAACCGCTATCTGATCAACTCGCCGATGCTGCCGAACATGAAAAAGAATGCGGACGGATCACTAACGCTCTACATCCAGAACAAGTCGCCCGGCGCTGGCAAGGAAGCAAACTGGCTGCCGGCGCCGAACGACACGATCTATCTTGTCATGCGGCTCTACTGGCCGAAGACCGAAGCACCTTCGATCTTGCCGCCGGGCGAAGGGACATGGCAGCCGCCCGGCATACAGCGGAGCGCATAGAGCGATACAGAGAGCGGCCAACTAAAGGCTCGAGCACCACGCGGTGGAGAACCCGATTGCCAGTGCGCCGGCTGATTGAACGGATGCAATGTCGCCTTGGGATAAAAAGGGGAAATGCCCGACTGATTTAGCGTAGGTCTGGTTCAGCCCGAGAAGCGGCCGTAATCCGGCATTCTAAAACTCCCGGGACATAGCGGGGTGTGTTCGAGTCTTCACCTTGATCCATTCCTTCGTGCGACCGGCAATGTAGCGCCGATCACGCCGTTTCGAAACTAATCCCTCAAGGCCCATGCCAAAGGCAGCCTTGAAGAGGTCCGGTCCAATATCTCCGCTCTCAAACGGTGCGAGAAAGATGCCATCAGGTCGGCCGCGGAGCAGGCGCGCAAGGTTCGTCTTGCGCATAGTCAACGGCAGCTGGCGCAGATCCTCGCCGCCGAGCGCCAGAATGTCGAACGCATAGAGTTGAACCTCGGCATCTTGCTTGCGAGAATGCAGGGCGTTGAAATCCGAGGCCCCATCGACGCCGAGGACCACAGCCTCGTCGTCGATGACGAATTGCTGCTCGCGGTTCTTCAGCGCTGCCAACCGGCCCATGATACTGCGGCTTTCCAATCAAGAGCTACCCGTCTTCGCAACGTATGCCTGACAGCAACGCTGCGCCGCCGCGGCCTGAACTGTTGCGTAGTAACATTCTCCAGACGCGCCTTTCATCGGAGGAACCGGAACAATGCTCTGGCCCAGCGGTTGACGGCGCATCAACAACCACTGGAGAGAGTGGACATGAAAACCCGTCTTGCGATTTCATTGGCTGCTGTGTCGCTGCTGGCGGCGTCGAGTGCAGCCTTTGCCCAGTCGACGACCGAACAGGGCGCCAGGGACGGCGCGCGTGCGGGTGGCGACATCGGTGGCCCGGTCGGCGCGATGGTCGGCGGCACCGTCGGTGCGGCCGTTGGCGCCGGCCTCGAAATTCCGAATGCCGTGCTCGGCGGAATTCCGCGCGACGACTCCGTCGTGATCCACGAGCGCGTCGTCGTCGGCGAGCCCTTGCCCCCGACCGTGGTCTTGCGCCCGGTGCCGAACTACACCGAGTATCGCTACGCGGTCGTGAACGACCGCCGTGTCATCGTCGAACCGCGCACGCGCCGGGTCGTGAAAATCATCGACTGATCGGTCAAGGCGTAGGCTTTTAAGAGCCAAGACCCCGCAGAGCGTCACTCCGCGGGGCCTTAGTTCGTCATTGCCGAATTGGCGCGAACCGCCGGCGCCTAGTTGGGAGATCAGGCGTTCCGAGAAACCCGCCAGGCAACTGTGGCGGGTTTTCTCGTGTCCAGGCTGACGAGGTGGCAGCCGTTTGCGCACGGTCTGCGGGCTGATCCCAATGAAACTTTTTGTACCGGCGGTAATTGTGCTGATTCCGCTCGATGTCGCCCACCATTCCAGAATGATCTCGCCCACCGTTCCGATTTGATGTCGCCCACCATTCCGGGATGATGTCGCCCGGGGTGACGAGGCCTCTTCTGGCTCCGATACGGTCCCGCCTTTCGGCTTTGCGAA
>NZ_JBFRFR010000199.1:0-4234 GCF_052114925.1 Bradyrhizobium sp. 2TAF36
GGCCGGAACGTGCCGCTCGAGCGAAAACTCATAGAACAATGCGGCCTGCCCAACTCGCTGATGTCCCATCATGATTCAGCCCTCTTGCAACGACTGAATCAGCGAATGTCAGCTCACGCAACCGAAGACTTTTTCAACAAAATCGACCCGAAGCGGACATTTTCCGAACGAATGAGCATCAACGTATTGGAAAATGCTCATGAAATCGGATTTCGATTGTAGTTCAGCGCGATTTGGCCTGACAGCTGCAAGCTGTTCGTTTTTCCGTAGTCCGCTGAGACTATTTCGTGAAATGATGACCCAGCTTCCCGGGTGTCTATTTGGCGCCCTTTCGCGCGTGGGTGGTTCACATGAACATTCGATCAAGTGTATTGGCCGCCGCTCTGACGGGCTCGATATTCGCACTGACGCCAAGTGTGTCGCAGGCGGAATGGCCTGACATCCGCGAGGCCAAGGCCATCGCCGAGGAAGGCTTCATCTACGGGCTGCCGATCGTGATGAACTACGCCGTCATGTACGAATATGCCGTCGACAGGAACTCTGGGCAATTCAAGGCGCCGTTCAACCAGATCAAAAACGAGGCGCGTGTCTATACATACAAAGACACGGCCGTAATAACTCCCAATAGCGACACGCCCTATTCGCTGTTATGGCTCGATCTGCGCGCCGAGCCGATCGTTCTTTCCGTGCCGGCTGTTGACAAGAGTCGCTACTATTCAGTGATGCTTTGCGACGGCAACACGTTCAATTACGGCTATATCGGTAGCCGCGCGACCGGAAGCGAGGCCGGAGATTATATGGTGGTTGGGCCGAACTGGCAGGGTGCCACTCCGCCTGGCATCAAGAAGATGTTTCGCTCCTCGACACAATTTTCCGCCGCCGCCTACCGCACCCAGCTCTTCCATCCGGCAGATATGCCGAACGTTGAGAAGGTCCAGGCCGGCTATAAGGTGCAGCCCCTGTCGGCCTATCTCAAGCAGCCCGCGCCCCCCGCCGCAGCGGCCGTCGACTTTCCCAAGGCTAATGCGGAGTTGGTGAAGAAGAACTTCTTCGAGTATCTCGACTTCGCTCTCCAATTTGCGCCGGCCGGGCCGGAGGAAAAGGAAATCCGCGCCAAGCTCACGCGCATCGGCGTCGGCCCCGGAAAGACCTTCGACTTCAAGGATCTTCCGCTGACCCACAAGATTGAAATCGGGCTGGGGATGAAGGACGGCGAAGAGAAAGTTGAAAAGTATCTTGCTAGTGGACAGAAAGACGTAAATGGCTGGAAAATCGGATCGCTGTTCGGAGACCGGCAATTCTACAGCGGCGACTGGCTGAAGCGCGCTGCCGCAGCCAAGGGCGGCATCTATGGCAACGACGCAATCGAGGCCGTCTATCCAATGACGAAGGCGCTTGCTGATGGCGAGGTGCTCGATGGTTCCAAGTACAAGTACACAATCACTTTTTCCGCCGGACAATTCCCGCCGGTAGAGGCTTTCTGGTCGGTGACGATGTATGATGGCAAGAGCCAATTGCTGATCGAGAATCCGATCAACCGCTACCTGATCAACTCGCCGATGCTGCCGGACATGAAGAAGAATGCCGACGGCTCTCTCACGTTGTATATCCAAAAAGATTCGCCCGGCGTCGACAAGGAATCCAATTGGTTGCCGGCGCCGAATGACGAAATCTACCTCGTGATGCGTTTATATTGGCCGAAGACAACGGCGCCTTCGATCCTGCCGGCCGGTGGGGGCTCATGGCAGCCACCGGCCGTTGTGCGCGCAGCCAACTAAGCAATCTGAGGTGATCGAGTGATGCTGGCCAAGGTCCGCTTGTGGCCCTTCGCAGACGTGGCGTTGCTCGATGCTGATTTCGGCTTGTGACCCCAAGCTGGCGTGTTGGGGCGTTGGCGCGGTGTCGGCCTTTGACCCTAAGCGCAAGCCAGTATCTGGGCCGCCAAGCGGCTCGCGTCGACCAATTTCCAACGGACCGTCCACCGCTCCCGGAGGTCGACGTCATCCGACCGATCGTATGCCTCGCGGGTCAGTATGTCGGTTCGAGGCCACGTAGTCGATCTCGCCATACGTAATCCCGATATCCTTCAGCTCCTGATCACTTAGGTGGCAAAGATCGCGCCGCAGCCGCTCCCATTTCCGCCACTCTTGAAAAGCGTTCCAGCAATTCTTGAAAACGCTGACATTGCGTCGCTGGGAGTCTGCCGTCTGGACCAAGCCCGTTGTCTGATAAATCATGCTCATCGCAGTATCCTCGGGCACCGTGTTTCCACCCTGGCATGCTGCCAAAATCCGGCCCGGCACGCTTGATCTGCTGCTTACATTTTCCTTACGGACAGCTTATTCTTTGTTTTCCAAGTGTTGCCGGGCCTGACCGGAGACCGTCCAAGGGATTTCGCGTCTTGCGCTATCTCTTCGAAGACTACGAACTGGATTCCGGCCGCCGCGAGCTGTACCGCGACACAAGCGTCGTTGCCCTGGCGCCACAGACCTTTGACTTTCTGGACTACCTCATCCGCAACCGCGAGCGCGTGGTTTGCAAGGATGAGCTCATCACAGCCATTTGGAAGGGGCGGTGCGTGTCGGATGCCGCGCTGACGACCCGCCTGAATGCCGCTCGGTCCGCAATTGGCGATTCCGGGGAGAAACAGCGGTTGATCAAGACGCTGCCAAGGAAGGGCTATCGCTTTATCGGTAAGGTGCAGGAGGCTGACGGCGCCCCCACTGTGGCGGTCACAGAAATCCAGAGGGAGACGGCTAAACCCGCCCTCCCACTTCCCGATAAACCGTCGCTGGCCGTTCTGCCATTCACCAACCTGAGCTCCGATCCAGAGCAGGAGTATTTCGCCGACGGCATGGTCGAGGACATCATCACCGGCCTTTCACGGTCCAAATCGCTGTTCGTCATCGCGCGACAGTCCACTTTTACCTACAAAGGCAAGGCTATCGACATCAGGCAGGTCGGGCGCGAGCTGGGCGTTCGGTATGTGCTCGAAGGCAGTGTGCGCAAATCCGGCGATCGAGTTCGCATTGCCGGGCAGTTGATCGAGGCCACGACGGGTGCTCATCTTTGGGCGGACCGGTTCGACAGCCAGCTCAAAGATATCTTCGATCTGCAGGACCAAGTGACGAGTAGCGTGATTAGCGCGCTCTTTCCTCAATTGGAGCGCGCCGAGATAGAGCGCGCAAAACGCAAGCCAACTGAAAATCTTCAGGCCTACGACTACTATCTGCGTGCACTCTCGAGCTTCTATGAATTCACCCGCGAACAAAACATTGAAGCCCTCAGACTGATCCGGCTTGCTGTCGAGATCGATCCCGGATTGGCCTCAGCATACGCGCTTGGTGCTTATTGCTATCTGCAACGAAAGATCTTCGGCTGGACGATCGACGCGGATCAGGAACTGAACGACACCCGACGGTTGGCAAGGCGTGCGATCGAGCTCGATAAGGATGATCCAACCGTACTCGTGAGAGCCGGGCAGGCAATTGGCGCCGTATTATACGAGATGGACGATGGCGTGGCCCTCGTCTCCCGAGCGCATGAGCTTAACCCGAACTTGGCTGTCGCACGGTATACGATCGGCTGGGAACACATACGGCGCGGTGACATAGAGGCGGCGCTCAAGCAGTTCCACGCCGGGGGGCGTTTAAGCCCCATGGATCCGTTTCTTTTTCTGCTGCAGACCGGCATAGCGTTTGCGCATTTCTTGACGGATCGATACGAGGACGGGTCATCATGGGCCAAGTCGGCTGTGCTGCACCGGCCCAACTATCTCAACGCACAATTTATTCTGGCGGCATGCCACGCGATGTCTGGAAGGGTCGAGGAAGCCCGGATGATCGGTGCACGCCTGGTGGAAGCGAGGCCGGCTCTGCGCGTCTCCACACTCGTTCCAAAGCTCGCTCGATTTTACAGGCCGGAACACCTCGAAAGGATAGCGCGAGCTTGCCCCATCATGGGTCTCCCCCCATGAGTGCTGCGGTTGCCGGGAAATACTGGTCTCATTCCAATTCCCATCAACGGCGCAGTATGCAATGTCGGCTTGTGGCCCTTCGCAGACGTGGCGTTGCTCAATGCTGATTTCGGCTTGTGACCCTGGCTGTGTGAAAAGCCACGAGTCGGTTACGATTCCTCCGTTTCCTGATGGGGGATGTGGATGGGACGCTTCGTTGAAGGCGCGGACAGATCCCAGCTGACGCTCTTGCCGGAATGTCTGGAGGATTGGGTAGAC
>NZ_JBFRFR010000200.1:0-5658 GCF_052114925.1 Bradyrhizobium sp. 2TAF36
GTGCACCACTTCGCGTGCATTCTTGGTGCTTTTATTCATCGGCCGACGATCCTATCTGCGTGTAAAAGGAGAAATGCACCATGAAGATGCGAATTTTATTCGGCGCGGCTTGCGCTGCCATGGCAATTGCTGTCGCAACGCCAGCCGCAGCCCATGACGGCGGCGAGACAGTCAAGCCCATCTTCCAGCAGACGATATCCAATATTCCCGGGAAGTCATTGATAGCCGTGGTTGTCGACTACAGGCCGCGAGGCGCGTCTCAGTCCCACACTCACGCCAAATCGGCTTTCATCCTCGGCTACGTCTTGTCGGGAGAAATCGAGTCGCAGGTGAATGACGGCCCCCGGCGCGTCTATCGTGCCGGCGAGAGCTTCTACGAACAGCCGGGCTCTCGGCATCCCGTCAGCCGCAATGCGAGCAAAAGCAAACCTGCAAAGCTCCTGGCGGTGTTCGTTGTCGACACTGACGACAAGGAACTGACCACTCCGGTCAAATGACGCGTCCTCCAGGAGGATATAACCAACATTAATGAGTTAACCAACGCTTTTCACTACGGCACTGTCCGACCCGAAGGGCTTAGGGAATGCCGATGTGTAGAGCTATGTTAAGCAGAGCGGTATTCATCGCGACAATTCCAACAGTCGACGACAATCCACCTTCAGTCGTCGTTCATTGAGATTGGTCACGCCGAGTAGCAGTCCCTGTCGTCTGGAAGGCCGCATGTACCATGGCGACAACGGAGTTGGCGCCATGCCGAGCTGCAGAGCGCGCGAAACGACGTCCAGGTCTGACATTGTGTCGGGAAGCAGGATCGCGACCGCCAGGCCGCCGGTTGCTTGCACCTTCATCGAGTCTGACACGGCATCTTTCAGGCAATTAAGCAAACTTTCCCGTCGGGTGGCGTAGAGCCGCTTCATGCGGCGTAGGTGACGAAAATAATGTCCTTGCCGAAGGAATTCCGCCACGGCGCGCTGCACGGCAGCGGCGGGCGCTGGTGCCAAGCAAGCAGCGAGCTCACCAAACCGCCGACTCAGGTCCGGCGGCGCCACCAGGAAACCCAGGCGCAGCGAAGGACTGATCGTTTTGCTGAAACTGCCAACGTGCAGAACCCGCCCGCCATGATCGAGTGATGCGAGCGCGGGAGCCACCCGTCCTGTCAATTGCAGTTCGCTCAGATAATCGTCCTCGATGATCCAAGCGTCGTTTTGTCGAGCCCAGGCGAGTAGCGCAAGCCGCCGCGACAGCGACATCGTCACACCGAGCGGCGCCTGTTGGCCTGCCGTCACGACCGCCAGCGACGCCCCGGCTGCGGCCCGCACACCGGCCATAACGTCCAACCCCTCCGCATCGACCGGAACCGCCGTAACAAGCATTCCAGCTAGGTTGAGCGCAGTACGGGTGAGCGGAAAGCATGGATCCTCTATCCAAGCTCCTTTCTTGCCAAGCTGAAGCCCTTGGATTACCAGACCGAGCGCCCCGGAAAACCCGCCGGTTACGATGACCTGAGAGGGGTCGCAGCGAATGCCTCGGGCCAGCCCCAAGTAAGCCGCGATCTCCTTTCGAAGCTGCGGATCGCCGCGCGGGTCCGGATAAGTTACCGGCAGCGCCGCAGCTCCCCGGGTCTCACGCACTAGGAGGCGTGACCACAGCCCCGCGACCGATCGGACATTGAGGATCGTAATTGCCGGGCGGCCACACGAGTTCCAGCTGGCCCAAGACCAAGCGCTAACTGCTCCGCGACGAGACGCCCATAAGCTACACGTACGGTCCCGCGAGAGACGCCGAGCTGAGCGGCCAGATTCTGCCAAGAGGGCAGCCGCGAGCCCGAGGCGAGCCGTCCATTCTCGATGCCCTCTCGGATAGCTGAATAGATCTGGGTCGCCAGAGGGATCTTTCTGGCATGATCGAGTTGGATGGAAAGGCCAGCCATCACCGGGCGCCGCGACCGATCTGACATATGAAAGCTCAGCTTAGCGCGTCTATTTTACACACTTAGCACGATCTTTCCCTGCGGCTTCGGTCGTCGGCCATCCAACATCATATGTGCTTCTCGCGCATCAGCGAGAGGCATGATGGCGGATATTCTCGTCTTCAGATCGCCGCGATCGATAAGCGCTGAGATTCTGTCCAAATAAGCCGTCGTGACGTCTACCAAAAAGAAGGTCGCGGTGACGCCATGCTTTTCCGCCAAAGCTTGATCTGGTTGGGACACAGTCGATATCAGC
Organism: Bradyrhizobium sp. 2TAF36; assembly: GCF_052114925.1. NCBI lineage: Bacteria > Pseudomonadati > Pseudomonadota > Alphaproteobacteria > Hyphomicrobiales > Nitrobacteraceae > Bradyrhizobium > Bradyrhizobium sp. 2TAF36. The sequence goes on from NZ_JBFRFR010000200.1 coordinate 2,226, forward strand.
TTTCCGCCCTGCCGCAGAGCCCGAAAAGAACGGGCTTGTGTTTCTCCTCCTATGAGGTCGAACACCACATCAGCGTTCCTTACTTCATCTTCAAACCGTTGCGTTTGATAGTCCACGACCTTGTCCGCACCAAGTGCTCGCACGTATTCGATGTCTTTCGTGCCCACGGTGACCACCGAGCGCACCTTGGCTCGACAAGCGAGTTGAACAGCGAACGCTCCAACGCTGCCGGCCGCGCCGTGGATGAGAACCGTCTGGCCGGCTTCGAGCCGCGCGTGGTCAGACAAGCCTTGCCAGGCGGTCACAGCGACGACGGGAACCGCGGCAGCTTCGACGTAGCTGAGCGAATTTGGCCTTCGGGAGAGCATCGCAGCTGACGCGATTGCATATTCGGCATACGCGCCAAGAAACTGGGTATTGGTTACCCCGAACACTTGATCGTTCACCGCCAAGGAGGAGACATCCGGACCAAGAGCCGTCACCTCGCCGGCCAGGTCCGAGCCGAGTGTGAGAGGAAGGGGCTGAGGTAAGGCGCTTTTCCCGGCCCTGATCCACGCGTCCCAGGGGCCAACGCCCGCCGCATGAACTTTGACAAGGACCTGGCCTGCGACCGGACGGGGTCGAGCGACCGTTTCAAAGACCATCTTTTCCGCAGGACCAAACTCGTGGACTCGCCACGCCTGCATTGAGGGTTGGTCCGCTTTCTCTCTGTAGGACGTGGTCGCCATGTAATTGCCTTTTCGCCGTCTTCGGGAGACCGCTCAACTCATCTGACCAAGAAGTGCTTCTTCAACCAGCTAACAGCCTCACTCACCCAATACCCGGCTAATCCATTCCGCAACGGCAATCGCGGGCCGCAATGCGATCAGGATTGCGGCGATCACCATCAGAAATCCCGCACCGTACACTGTGACGAATTCGTATCGCGCATGCCAACCTGAAGCGCGGCTGATGCGCTTCCGAGGGTTCGGGCGACCATTGATCATGGTGGACCTGTTGTAACGTCGATACCCCTCGCCTCACGACAAGAGGAGGTTTGTAGACGTACCCGTGACTCGGGTGGGACTCGGCAACTAAGCCTCCCATCTCTCAATCACGTCTACCATCGAGACTAAAGAGCCTGTCTGCAGCAATCCGCCCGCCTAAAGCTGGAGTCGCGCCTAGCGAGCACGTCAACACTGACTACCTAATGCGGATAAGCGGGTGCTATCGCCACAAAGACGGCCAACATCGACGTTGTCGCTAGGGCGATGCCACCCGTCACGGTCGCGAGCTGGCAAAGCGAAGCGCGGCCTGAAATACGTCCGCTTTGAAGGTCGACATCGCCCTCGATGAAGTCGCGAAAGCTTCGAGTAGCCGCCCGATAGGGTTCCATGTTTCGGCTTGAATATCCGCACCCGGTCATTAGCCCTAGCATCATCATCAGAATGAGGCTGACCATCGTCAGAACCGCTGAAGCCTCGCCGCCCGCAAACGCGACCCAGAACGTCAAAACTGTATAGGCGGTGCCAACCAATGCTATTGCAATCGCGAACGGATGGACACAGGTCGCAGGCAACGAATTCGTGAAGACAACCTCTTCCCCACGAAATGACGATGCCTCACCGTCTTTGCGTTCGGTATAGGCAAACCGTTGTACGTCCGGATAACGTGCCATCGTCGATCTCCTGCTTTGCGGCCGTGTGCGGCAATGCCACAGAGCCAATTTGCGCGAATTTCAACGAGAAGGAAGTGAAAGACGATCAACCGACGAATGAGCACGCTGCATCATCGCCAGTTTTGATCGACAGCCCCTCCGAATCGCTTGATTGCGAGAACTCGACGATAAGGGAGCTTTCGTGCCCCGAGCGCTGACCGCAATTACGTCATCGTGTTCATGCAGGCCGAATGACAGTCCGGGCGTGATATACCTTGCCGGCCGTTGAGCGATCAGCTTGGCAAGCGTCGCCTCGGCCGAATTTATAACCGACCCGCAACGAAACGATGGCGGCGTCAATTTCGGCGTCGCTCATCCCGCCTTCTCCGCAAGCTGAAAAATCCGCCAACGGTGCCGGTGATGCCGCACCTCGACTTTGCCTTTTGCGATCAGGCGGCGAAGCGCCCGGCGGGTCGCGCTTAGTTCCGAAACCGTGCACCTGCGCCACCCCGGCCGGGCCAGGACGCGGCCGTCGCTGTAGACGCAACCCGGCGATCTCGCCCGACGTCTGCCCAGGTCTGCGCTCGAGGGCTTCGAGAACAGCCCGACACAGCGCCAGGGGTCTGTTGGCGAAACCCCTTCGGCGTCTAAACCCYGCTACCACCCTCGCCTCCGCTGACAACGAAACCGAGATTTCGAAAACCCGGAATTTGCAGAAATGCCGGACGCGTCGGGCGCGCACGGTCGATCCATGCTGAAAGATACTTTGGGATTTTTTCGCGCATTCGCATCTTCCCCGCCCTTGGCGTGGGCGCTGGTACGTTCAACGCACCGGACATCGGGGAACACTGGCCCGCGATCGAACGCGCATCGGTGGGCAGATCACGAGGCGGCCCACGGCTGATTAGAGCGGCGCTGGTGCGGCTGGTGCCCTGTGCGCTATCCCTGACTGCGCTAACCTCTATCGCTCCGGTTGGTCTTGGCTCTCTGCCTTGGGTATGGATCGAGTTAGGCGGGCAAGTGCACAGGTGTGTGTGGGGGGTGCCGATCATCTCGTCTGCCCGCGTTGGATGGTCCGGCAATATTGGGGTGGCGCGGATGCTCATGGTCATATCCGCGGGTCTACGTAGTCGGACCGATTCACCTCGGCTTCCCTGGCCTTCGCATTGATGTCGACCTGGCCACAGACCCACCAACCCCAGGCGTGGGTCCAGTCTACAAACCGACTGCCCTTCGATCGGTGGTGACATTCAAATTTCTTGAACATCCGCTCAGCTTGACCGACGTCGAAGCCGTCTTTGGCGGCAATGGCGACCAGTTCGCTATTGAACGTGAGGTCGACAGGCCAACTTGTTAGTTGGGTGGACTGTCCGCGGGCTCTTCTGAGGGGGCTGCCGCGAGCGAGGCCAGCTCTACTTCCCGAAAGACTTCCGCCACCTCGGACTCCACCGATCCGACATTCGCGCGGGATTTCGCGATGCACTTGATGCGGCGTGCGGCGGCGTTGGAGGAGGATCAGATCGACCGCGTCGTCAATTCCATGAAAAAGCGCCTGGCCCGGATGCTGCTGATGCTTGCCAGCCTCGATGCCGAGAACGCCGGCGGGCGGGTGCTGGAACGCATCACAGAAGGCACACTGGCCAAGATGCTGGCGGCGGACCCGCCATGTTCGGGCGAGGTAAGCGGAATCAATCAATCTCCCGCTGCCGTCACGTCTCGGACTCGAGAGGTAGTTTGTTCGCCGATCTGAATTAGTCGTCAGTGATTCTCTGAAAGACAGAATAAAGATGATTGGGG
>NZ_JBFRFR010000201.1:0-4066 GCF_052114925.1 Bradyrhizobium sp. 2TAF36
GTTCTCGCCGCCGCCGGCTATAACTTCGGTCTGCTGCTGCGATGGCTCGCAGAGCTCTTGCGTGTCATCATCCGAGCCTTCTTCGAGACCGTCCCGGCTCGAAACACCGCTTGAGCCGGGCGCCGCCGCCAGTTCTTCACGAACGACTCTCAACTCCAAATTCGAGGGCGACGAATCCTGAAGGCTTAGAAATCATAAGCATTCCAAGCTAACACTTTTGATCACGCGAACACTCACAAACTTTAATAGTCTCTAAGCATCCATAACGAGCTTAATGACAAGGGTCGAGTATTCTCCAGGTGTCGAAATGCTGAAACACAAGCCTGCGCAGCCAATGGTAGCGCGAACCTGACAGGTGAACGGAGATGCCAACAATGTTTACCGAAACACTAGCGGACAATACTCGCACCAGTCTGGTTGGCTTGCAGGATGTGTACTTCTCCCAGGACACTCATACGCTTCACCGCGAACTGAGGTGGCGTCAGCCAGGGCGCGCCGGCAGTATCACAACCGAAGATATAACGATCTCGCGTTGGATGGATCCACTGAATACGTTTAGTCGGGAGGAAGCGCGAACCCCTCGCGATCAATACTTCATTGGCGTTGCCTTGAAATCCACTCGGCTCAAGCTGACCAGAGATCGTCAAATCATCTTCGATGGGATCATGCCTGTGGGCGCTCTCTATGTAGGAGCCCCCTCGACTGAACTCAGCGCCCAGTTTGATGCACCTTACGACTTCCTACACTTGCACGTTTCTGCTCACTATTTTCGCTCCAAGAAATTGGCGAGCCAAGATCGGCGCGGGCAGGAACTGAGTGATCTCGTACTTCTACGTGACTCGTTTGCGGCTCAGCTTGCCAAAGCGTTGGTAGAGCACGACGACGCTGCAGACTCCACCTTTGCGAGTTCGCTCGGTCAAACGTTGGCGATGCATGCCGCTCGGCTGGAGTTACCGCGCGTCAGAATGAATGCTCTGCCGAAATGGAGGCTACGGCGAGTTGAGGATTACGTGAAGGAGCATTTTGATCAATACATCCGACTTGGGGATCTCGCCAAGGTAGCCGGATTGTCACGCATGCATTTCGCCGCGCAATTTCGGGCTGCGACCGGATACCGTCCACGCGAATATCTTTTGCATCAGCGTATTGAACACGCAAAGTCCCTATTGGCTGATACAGAGACTTCGCTCGCCCAAGTGGCACTTGCCGTCGGCTTCGGCACGCAGGCGTATTTCTCGACCGTTTTCAAACGGATCACCGGAGACACCCCGGCCCGGTGGCGTTGCAGCGCCCGCAACGCGTCGGTCGCGCAATCTTTTCAGTATGCGACGACTGGGAACGCAAGCACCATAAAACGCTGATCTGACGGCAATTCCGTCTTATCCTCAGAGCATTGCTCAAATTCCGTTACGAGCGCAAAGAGAGCTCGCGCGAAGAAGTATCTTTCGCAAACATCGGTGAAGCGTGGGATTCCCTTCTTGTGACTGCGAGGGAGTTGATCTAAATCAAGCTGCGCGCGTTACGGTTTTTCGGTCCGGCGCCTGATCCGCGAAATGCGAAGTTACATCAAAAACTTGGTGTACGATGAATAACAGGCGCCCTGCATCGTCCAACACTGGACTTTTTAGCGGCTGCCAGTACGCTCCACAAATTCCCCAGCCGCGTCGCGGACATCATAGCGTTGAATTGCCATCGCGTGCGGCCGCCCGCTCTCGGCGACCGTCGCTACAGATGAATATAGTCGGGCGACGCCATCAGCGATCGGATCACTAGGATTATCCGGAAAAATATCGAATATACGCTCGCCGGCCACTTCGGCAATATCGATCATCGCAGCCGCAGTGTAGAGCTTGTTTGCATCTACTATGTGCAAGCCTGGACGCGTGTCAATCAGAAGCAGTGTGCTCGCTTGTTCAAACTCTCGTTGAAAGACACTCACGCATTTATTTGGCAGCACAGGATAGCGGTGCCTCTTCGCCGTCCAATCGCTTCGAAATGCGCCTTGCACGTCCGCTTCGATCGCGGCCAATTTGCGCTGCGATTGCAAAAGAAGCGACCGAACTATCGCCTCGCTCGTCTCTTCCAAAAGAAGGCGCTGATAGAGCGCGATATTCTGCTGCTCGATGAAACGCTGCATGGCCGGCCCCCTGAGACCACACCATAAGGAAATGCCGTGGAACTAAGAGCCGCCAGCCTTGGGGGAACTGACGGCTCAACGGTTGGGGGCGTAGTGGGGACAGAGCGCTCGGCACGCATGGTCGCAATCAGCATCCTGTTGAGCCGAAGCGAATTTTCGCTTTCGACTAGGGGGCGCAATTTGCACGGTCGAACGCCTCGGTCCGCTCGCGGAAAAGGCGGCGGTCACACTTACCGAACTCGGTTACGATAGCGTCCACGAAGTCGCGGATTTCGCGGACTACGTCCGCACGCTCAAATAGGGCACGGGCCCACGGCCGCCGCAAAGGTTCGCAGCCCGGGTTGAGATGAGTCAATGTAGGGCTTCCGATGCACGGATAGAGTCGAAAGCGTACCGAGCGGCACGAGCGCGCAGGTGCCGTTATAGTTGCGGGGCCTGGACTCCTAGGCACCCCGGGCTCCGTTTCACCACGACGAAAGCGAGCGCAACCAGTAGCCGGCCTCGTAAGAGCAGCTCCGCCGGCGGGACTTATGACACTTCCGAGGAGGTTTCAAATGTACAATCGTATCTTGGGACTGACGACATCCGTTCTCATTCTGGCGTACTGCACTGTGGATGCCTTTGCACAGAGCCAAATAACGCCCCAACCAGATCAGCAACAAATGCAATCGCATCCCATGGGCCAGGAAGGCGGGGGCACGATAGGGCACGGAAGCATGAGGGGCGGCGGCATGATGGGACAAATGATGGGGCGCGGCATGACGGGTGGGGGCACGATGGGACCACCTTTTATGATGCGTATGATGTTCGCTCTGATGGACGCCGACGGCGATGGGAGCATCTCACTGCAGGAGTTTCAGGCAGCCCACGAACGAATTTTCAAGGCGATGGATGGCAATAAGGATAGCAAGCTTACGCTGGAGGAGATGCAAGCGTTCATCCACGGGACAAGGTGATCGACTTCGTCAAGTCCGACGAAGAAGCAGAACATGTAGCTCTATACGCTGCTCGCCGGGACGAATAGCCCGAACTGGCTCATGACAAGCGAGTGTTCGCCGGCTTGCGAAAGCCTAGCACGCCCGAGCTGTCACAAAACCGTGCGTCAGGTCCTCCACGTCGTCGATGTTGGTGAGGTACACCGTCACCTCGTCGCCCTGCTTGACCTCAAATTTGTCGAGCGCGTACGCGGTCGAGTACATGTAGACGCGCACCTGGTTGCCGTCGCGGACCACCTGGCTGCGTCTTGCACACGGTTACCAGCGCCGTGGCCGGCGGACTTCTCATGCTGTTGAGCGCGGCCGCAAGGTCGAAGACGTCATGACCTGGCAGGTAATCTCGGTGCAGGAGGAGACCTCACGACCTCACTGGCCGATCTGGTCGACCTGATGGAGAAGCACGACATCAAGCGCGTCCTTCATCGCGGAGATGCTGCGCGCCGGTGTGCGGGCCACCATTGATGCTGTCCCGGATTGCGCTTCGTTCGTGGCGCGGGCGAGGGGATCGGCGTGCATCTCCTCACCGGACCGGTCGCGATCGAAGGCGCCGAGCCCGGTGACATCCTGGAAGTGCGCATCCTCGATATCAGGCCGCGGCCGAGCTGCAGCGCCTGTTGCAGGCGAGCGCGAGGCCAGCCGCCAGCAGCGCCGGCAGCTTGATGCTGATATGCTGTAAATAAGCGCCGAACTTTGCCCCCCATCTGGAGTGGGCCCTCCAGGGGGGACAGGTTGGCTTTCAGTAATTGACCGGACGGCCGGGCTTTCAGAGGATGAAGGCCCATGGCAAAGCACCGAACGCATAGCGTCGAGTTCAAGCAGCAGGTTTCCCAGGAGTATCTGAGCGGCGAGACACTGCATGCCCTCGCGAAGCGGCATGACATCTCCCGCAATCTGATCTGGGTCGAGAAGTTTCAGGCGGGCGCTCTCGATGAAG
>NZ_JBFRFR010000202.1:0-3859 GCF_052114925.1 Bradyrhizobium sp. 2TAF36
CTCGTCTACCCAATCCTCCAGACATTCCGTCTACCCAATCCTCCAGACATTCCGGCAAGAGCGTCAGCTGGGATCTGTCCGCGCCTTCAACGAAGCGTCCCATCCACATCCCCCATCAGGAAACGGAGGAATCGTAACCGACTCGTGGCTTTTCACACAGCCAGGGTCAAAAGCGGCTGCCAGCCAACCAGTGGGGCGACGTCCGGCTTCCCTCCGACAGCAGACGTGGCGTTGGCTTCCGTGGTGTTCAGCTCGGGGCCAATATCGGAAGTAACGGACACGAAGTTGCGCCGTAGGCGGAGGCAGCGTTCAATCCGACAGACGAGGAATGCGACGTATGGATGCGAGTGCGATGGGATGTGAGGCAAGGGCGTTACAGCCTTGCTTGCCGAACGGGCGCGATGCCCCATGACTTAAGGCAGCGCCGCCAATGCATTTCTGAGTTGCACCGGCCGTTTTAGCCACCAGACCGTATCAAATACGGATCCAAGGACCCAGCTAAACGGTCCGCCACTTGGTTGGCGCCCGGCGTGGACTGCTTTTCGCGATGAAGCGAGCCGACGGAATTCACGACCAGCCCACTACAAGCAAGAACAGCTATCGCAATCGCAGCGAGATATTTGGTCCTCATGACGATGGTGCCCTTTATCGCCCCATGAACTAACCGGACACTCTCAGAAATGGTTCCCGAACACTGCGGCCCAATGTTTTCGGCCGCATCGGAAGTTGCTTCCATGGCGCCAGCGACTAGCCGCTGGGGCAGGTTCCTCCTTCGGAATGGAACATCGCGGTCGCGATCAGAAATCAAGGAACGAAAGCGTCCGCCTGGCTTTAGAAAAACTGAGGCCGTCGCTCGCCGGTAGTAACACGGCGCATGTCGCGGATAGCCAAAGGTCGTGGCGAACGACCCGCTGTTCTTAACACAAGCGCTCGCGCAGATAGCCAAAAGCGACGGTCTCCAGTTCTATTCAAAATCGGCAGCAGTGCCCCGATCGGTTGCCGGGGAGGCACGGGTGCTGCCGGAACCGAAGGCTCCGTCATGCGCAACCGAATTGACATTGACCACATGCACTGTCGGGCCATCATTCGAGAGATCGGCGAGAGACTACGTGCGTCGCTGAAACCAGAGTCGAAACTACCGGCGAGCCTGAGAGCGCAAATCGATCGGCTCCGCGAATTCGAAGCGGCCGAGCACTGGAACAAGGCGCGCGGTTGAGCCGCAGCCTCGGCCGAACATGGATGAACGATGCCGCCGGTGAAGCTTCGTGCATCGACGATCTTGAATGAGTACGGTAAGGCGCAATCCGAATTGATCGGCAAAACCGTCGTCCTTACTGACGGAAAGGCAGGCACGGTCGAGAACGTTTGGCTGGATGAATTGCACGGGCTTCGGATTTCAATCAAAGGTCATGACGGAAGATGGCCGGTCTCAACCATCAAGTTCGAGGAGAACTAGACCTTCGCACCCGCTGCGTATCACCCCAATAGCGCGCTATTTCAGAACATTCCGATCAGGATGAAAAACCCGATCTCAATCAGGAACGTCGTGCTCATAACCGCGACCGTAAGGAACAGGTCGCTCGCCGAAAGAGGGTTCATGAATGCCTCGTCTTGCGAAGCCCCGGGAGTAAATCATTCAGGCTAGAAAATGTTTCAGTTCCAAACGCAGATGGCGCGAGATGCGAGCGGGGCGGACATCCTAGGCGGCCTAATTCGGATCACAAGCAGTCGATGCCAAGTAAGCGGGGCAACTTCCACTTTGCTCTCGGAAGCTGACGTTTATGAGTACACGCCAGTTTCGACCAAGTGAGGCCCGCCGGTTCACGCTGGCGGGCCTAGCACTCCCGGCGCTCTAATCCGCAATTAGATCGGCAGCCGGGAGCATTGGGGCTGGAATGCATGCCCGTGCCATGTTCGCCCTCACACGGCAATGCTCGAACTTCGCGCACCGGTATTCTTACGGAATCCATTTTCGGAACGGGGTGTTCTATTAAAAGAACACCGGCGAGATTTGAGCACCAAGGTTTTTCGTAGTTCCGGGAATGCCGCAGTGGGGGCTGGAACCACGCTGCGGCTTTTCCCATTGGACCCGCGTCTCAGATCACGCGGTTCCGGCTGGCAAGCCCAAAACATCGTATTCGAAGGCGACGCCCTCCGGATCGTTTTCATCGAACCATCGTTCCGCGGCGTCCACCGTTGCGAAAACCTTGATGTGATCAATGTCGCCGACCTGCTTGCCCGTATTGACGTACACGAAGACGGTCATTGATCCCTCTTCAGCTTGCGCCGGCCCCAATGCGGTTCTTTTCCCTTCGGGTTAAACTCCAGGACGTGGTGGCGGTTCAACGCCCGTATGACCCCGATGCGGGCAAACATCGTCGGACCGCCACCTTCCGCCACCAGGATCAAGGCTTCCATCGCCGCTTGCCACTCCGGTGCGGCGTGCTCTTTCTTCGGCAGTGCGGCAATGTACTCGCCGGCGTCGAGCAGCGTCACCAGAGTGCGTTCGCCGATCCTGATCGGACCCTCGAAAGGCCGACGCCAGCCTCGTTCGGTCATTCCTTTCGCTTCAGTTCAGGTCCCGCGGCAGCAATGGCGTGTTCAACCTCGTCGGCCAGAACTGTCAGATGCTCGGYCAGCCTTGTGAACAGTTCTCGCTTCTTGGGTTCAGTAGCAAGATCGCGGATCAAGGCGCACTCGGCAGCATCCGTGCGAAGCTTTTCCAACTGAGCCTGCATGTCCTTCATTGCGATCGGTTCCGTTCCCGATGAGAAACTATACCGCTTTGGGCACAAGTGGACAGAACTGATTGCCGGTTTTTCCTATGCTCATGACCACCTGGCGACCCCATTACCGCCAAGGTGACCTCCAAACGGCCCCGGCAACTTAGTCTTTTGCTGGGGCCGCTTTTGCGCTGATGCTGATCAGCCGGACATAGGTCCCGCTCTCGTGCAGCTCGGGCCAGCCCTTCTCAATGCTTGATGCCGGCGCCGAACTCCGACCCGGTGGCCTTGAGCGTGTAGAGAAACGGAGCATTGAGCTTTTCGATGTGAATGCGACCGTCCTGGACGGCTTCAATGGTCTTCGCGAGCTCGACCAGTTTGCGGGCGGCGGCTTCAGGTGCGGCAAAGGCACGTTCGGCGGCGAGTTTCATGCAGATCGACTACCCGATTCTTCGTCCCCCCAGGCCGAACTGCTTCACCCGCACTTGTGGTTTTTGGCGTGCAGCGCGGTTCGATCGCCAGTCATCTCACCGACGTAGTCGTCAATGGCGCTCATCAGCTTCTCGCGGTCGGCGCGGCGATCCTTCCTGCCAAAGATGAGGTAGTGGCGAAGCCGGCCGAGCTCGGCCAGATCGGTCGCTATCGCCTCGGCCCGCACTTCCTCCGCGCGCTGACGCATGCGTAGTTGGTGCCAAGCTCTCGCCGCCGCTCTGTTCTCTGCCTTGGTCATGACGCCATCGAACCGCGGCGCAGGCGAGAGTCAAATTATCGATTCCTAGCGGCGCGGGATGCTCGCGAGCTACTGCCGGTCGTGGGTGTGGAAAAGCAAAGGGCCGCCGATTCACGATGGCGGGTTTTTGTCGCTGATGCGGAACGCAGTTGAAGGCGGAACGCAGTTGAAGGCCCGTCAGTTTATCGGGCAGGCGATCCGTTTGCTGAGAGGCGGTGCGTCATGGACTGTCTCAGCCTTGTCATACCTGCTGCTATTGGCGTGCTAGCCGGTCTGTTCTTCCGTAAGCGTCGTTCTCAGGCCACGGCTTTGAGGTCGTGACGGCAATAGGCCCACGGAAGCAGCTCATCGATGTTGCTGTTTGGATGGCCGTTGACGATCCTGGTGAGGGCATCGGTCAGATAGG
>NZ_JBFRFR010000203.1:0-3493 GCF_052114925.1 Bradyrhizobium sp. 2TAF36
CCGGCAGCAACTCGCCGGCTTCGATCGTCAGAATTGACAGCCGGGTCGAAGCGAAGACCCTTTGCCGTTCCTAATTGAGCGGCCCCGGTGCCATGCCGGGACCTCTAATCTGCGCGGAAGTACGGTTCAATAGCGAGCGGTGACCGGTGCCGAATAACCGCCGAAACGATAGTTCAACCGAAGTGTGACCATGTCCACATCCTGACTGACCCCGTTGCCGAGAAGGGTGATGCCCCCTGGCGTGACCACGCCCGCGAAGGACGTGTTGTCACGCCCCATCCAGAGATGGTCGTATTCGATGCCGAACGACCAATTCGGCGAGAAACCGTATTCCCAGCCGACACCGAGGGCACCGCCCCAGCGCGTGTGACCTGCGGAGTCAGGCCGACTCCGGTGAGGTTGTTGAAGACATCAAAGCGATTGCGCGTCACCGCAGCGCCACCCTTCACATAGAACAGCGACGCTTTCCATGCCCATCCGAATTGAGCCGTGAACAGCCCAATGCCATCAATCTTGCCTGTGGTTGAGATCAATGGATCGATCAAGCTGACGCGTGTGTTCTTGATCTCGGCCCAGTCGCCCTGCGCCTCCAAGCCGAGCACAGACTGGTTCGTTTGCCAGCGGTACCCGATCTGCCCGCCAACAAGGCCGCCCGAACGATCAGCGCAACCACCTGCGACTGTCCCGGCGGGCGTCAGGAAATCCACGCAACCATGGCTCTGCCCCCAGCCTCCGTTGGCGCCAATGTAGAATCCGCTCCAGTTGTAGATCGCCACCACCGGTGCCGGCGGCGCCGCCTTGACGGCCATATCGGCGGCCATGGCAGGCGCCGTCATGCTCAGCGCTGCGAGACTGAGCGGAGTCATCGAAAGCCTTTTCATCGTCCATATCCCCATGCTCAGAGCTCTTTCGTTCAGAGAACGCGAGCTCTTATGAAGTGCCCGACGTCCACAAGTCTAAAGCGATGAGACCTAAGCCCGTAATAAAATGGCAACACTTGAGAGCGGTGTATGTGCACGGGAACGTGCTTATTCCGCGTCGGGACCTGGATCTCGCTCAGCGTTCCATTGTTCATCGACAAGCCAAGCTTGGATGCGGGGCGACGGAATGAGTTGCCTGGGGACGTGCGGATTGATCGTGCCCGCAAATACAACGAGACCTTCGTCGAGCTTTGCACGAACGAATGCCTTGGCCTCTGCTTCCGTAGCGAAGGTCCTTGTTTCCCGAGGGCTCCGCTGCTTCGGCAGCGTGCCGCGTTTACGAACCTCGAAGGTGACATACCAAGTAGGCGTCATCGCACGCACCAACTAACTGCCCTAGCCCAGTCGGTCTCTTGTTTTGGTGCGGGTATCATGAAGCTGGTTGATCTGAATCAAGATCGCGGTTGGTGCTGTCAGTAAACTAGGCGACGGGCGGTAGGGAACAAGGAGGATGTTCGACGGAGTTAACGCACAGCCCAGTTCACCCTTGATGTACGTCAATGTCGCTCATGTGTCCGGGCACACGCTATCGTAAGCCGTAGGAATGCGGCTTCTGCTACCCTTAGGAGGACATCATGAAGGCTAAGATGCGACTTTCGATCAAGTCAGTGACGGTTACAGGAATCGCTGCCAGCGCACTTCTGGGRCTTGCAGGGGCCACGCTTGCTCCATCACCGGCCCGCGCGATCGTGTATTGCCAGTACGTCGACTATCCGGTGGGTTGCGTTGCCCGGGCTGGCGTTGCCCTCCGGCCACGGCCCGTTGCGCGCGCTGCAGTCCGTCATAACGTCGGCGGTAATGCCAATGGCGGCGTTAATCGCGTCGGAGTGCGTCGATAGAGGATTTGCCGGCGGGCCCCTAGCCTTGGTGCATAAACCAACATCGTGGCCCGCGGTAGCATTCAACACAACTTTTCGGCCATGGAGCGTCTTCGTTTCGAGGGACTTCTCGGCTTCAGGAGCAGGCCACCAAATTGCTGTCATCTATTTTCCAATGCGTGATGAAGCCGTCTGGTTGAATCGCCGCACGTGGCATCACCTGCATCRATATCGCGATGGACAGCCAATAACCTGATCACCGTCACCCTCCGTTGGTGCCCTTTGAAAGGAAAGGTCAATCCGCGTGCAGAATCAGAAAGAGTTTGATCAGGAGGCAGCCGTTTGGACCGCCTCCTAGTCGTCTCCTTGCTGACTCGGTGTGCCGGGCGTGCGATCAATTCCGCTAGTCTGCAGYAGATCAGGGTGCCATAACGTCGCTGGTATGCTGACGCGCCGAAGTCGATGCCCGCTTCACCGGCTTTCGCGTGTGTTTTACGGGCAGCGGAACGGCAAACCGTTGGTGCCTGCGACCAAAGTCCCCGATGTGCAGGCCATGCCGGTAGGACTTATGTACCAGCCATTGCTGGAGCTGGCCGTGGACGCCGCATAGTAGGCGTTGGCTGCCCGAGCTCCGCCTGTGTAGTAAGGGCCGCCTCCCCATCCCCAGTTGGGCGATGTAGCCGCCACAGCAGCAGCGCCGCCGACGGCGGCCGCGCCGGCGACGCCAGCGCCGACTACCTCGGCTCCATACCGGTACGCAGCCCGTCGGTCTTGCAGGCGAGCAACACCTGCAACGCTCATTGGGGTCAGTGGTCGACCGACCCGTGCTTGGGCACTCTCGACTGACATAGAGACACCGCGTTGTTCAGACCAGCTAAACGAGAACAGTGCCGCGCATGCGACAGTTGAGCCCGCAATTGCAAGTTTTGTTAGATGCATCTTTTTCATGAATTTGCTCCATTACTGGCTTGCCCCATGCTGAAAGAATTCTGCCTCACCGCCGGGTGGGCATTGCGCTAGAAGTAGCGAGCGTCAGCGAGGACATTAAGCTCGCCGTTCAGAGACAGGGTTACTACATGCGCAAGCTAACGGACTTTAAGAAGCGGTAGTCCGCAAAGCGCACGTGAAACCTCTACAGCATCACAACCAACCAAGCCGCGATCATCGCGCTGTTTCGCGTCGTCAACCGCTATGCCGGCAACCTCGCACCGATGCCGGTCGTGTTTCCGGGTTACCCGGCAACACTGACACCGGCCGCGAGCTGGCCATGATGCGCTGGGGCATGCCGCCGCCACCAAAGTTCGGCGGGCCACCGGTCACCAACATCCGCAATGCCGTCACCGCACTGGCCAGGCTGCCTGAAGCCGGAGAACCGCCGCCTTGTCCCGGCTAACAGCTTCTCCGAGCAACGTCCGCTGCCGGATGACGCGCTGAGGATCGTGGCGCGTGGCGCCGAAGGAGAACTAAGGCCGTCAAGTGAAAGTTGCCGTCGATCGACCTTACCGATCCCCAAGAGCTGCCCGCAAGAGTCTTGAGATCGCTACGCAGTCCAGCTCGGCAAGCGCGCGGCATCGCCGATTAATTTCTTGAAAGCCGAGCATTTCAGGCGCTCTAGGTCCCGTTCTCCGTCCGCCGCACGCGCCAGAAGATGTTCAGCAATTTCAAGCGCCGAAGCCGACTTCCGCTGATGGAAAC
>NZ_JBFRFR010000204.1:0-3172 GCF_052114925.1 Bradyrhizobium sp. 2TAF36
CAACTCAAGTTTCGCACCAAGGACTTCACTGGTGAATATTTCCACTACAGTGGCGATATGTTTCTTGTTTACAGATCAGGAAACCTCGCGCGATTGAACTGCACACCGCGCTGACCGCTTGGCGCGATGCCGTTCGCTTCATGAGCCTCAAGGACGGAAGCACGATGACTGAACCCGTGCCCGAAGACCTCATCACGCATCCCGAAGAGATCCGTGGAGGTTTTGAGTTACCTTTGGGCGACAAGATCAGCCTCAAAGGCCAAGGGCGAATTACGCCAGCGGGAATTGTTTCCGCGGGCATTATCACTGTTGATCCGTGATCTGGCAACCGAACCCAAGAAGCGAGACCTGTTCACCAAGCTGGCCGAGCATCTGACAATCCTGGCCGACGAGGTTGAACGCGCCATTGCCGCCGCGGGACCTGACCTGAAGCGGAAGGAATGACCGAACGAGGCTGGGGTCGGCGTTTCGATGACCCGATCAGGATCGGCGATCGCGTACTGGTGACGCTGCTCGACGCCGGCGAGTACATCGCCGCGCTGCCGAAGAAAGAGTACGCCGTACCGGAATGGCAAGCCGCGATGCAGGCGCTGATCCTGGTGGCTGAAAGCGGCGGCCCGACGATGTTTGCCCGCATCGGCGTCGTGCGAGCATTGAACCGCCACTACGTCCCGGAGTTTAACCCGAAGGGAAAGAGCCCCCATTGGGGCCAGCGCAAGTTGAAGAGGGATCAATGACCGTCTGGATTTACGACCAAGGCAAAGAGTGATCTGTGACGCGTGGTCCCAATGGAAAAAACCGCAGCGTGGTTCCAGCCCCCACTGCGGCATTCCCGGATAGCTATAAAAAATCTCTCGGTACTTAAATCTCGCCGGTGTTCTCACAGTAGAACACCCCGTTCCGAAAATGCACCGTATGATTACCGGAGTCCGCTGTTTTACCCGTTGTCGTTAAGGGGCGAACATGGCACGGCTTGCTTTCCAGCCCCTCAATGCTCCCGGCTGCCGCTCCAATTGCGGATTAGAGCGCCGGGAGTGCTGGTGCGGCCGAAGTCTAAGGTCCGATCCTCTCAGCCGGGCACCAAGGCGAGCAACCTACCCCAACACCCGCCCCACCTTCGCATTCTTCACCACCACACCGGATCGTGCCTGAACCCGAATGCGTACGGCACCGGCCCGTTACATGGGTATGATCGAAGGTAGTACGGCTGCGCGTAAGCGCAGGAGGAGACTAGGTAGGGGCGATAGTGGAAGCCCACATATGACCGATCAACGTTTCGGTAGCGCGCAATGTGTCGGCGACGCGGGGCAAAATCAACAGTTCTGCAACACCCTGATCTTTGGCTGATGATCTGCTGCTGCGCTGCTGCGGACGTCGTCAGTAGTGCCGTCGATGCCAATGACATTACACCTACGATAAGCGCCACCCCAATCCAGCTTCTCATAAGAACTCCTCAATCAGTCCACCGTGCAGTGTGGCCTGGCGGCGGCTCGCCCGAGTTCGCAAGCCTACTAGGCTTCCTTACTCAAGCCAACACGCGGCGCGTCTCCCAGCGGCCTGAAAGCACAGTGATCGCGTAGATGATTTTGTTCGTCGCATGGCCGAGCTCGCTTCCCAGCTGTCCGAGCTGGAATGCCCAGGGTGTCCACCTTCCGCTGGGTCGAGGGACGGAGGGCCGGTAGGCTTCACTGGTCTGCCCACAAACACTTTGGGGGTTGGGAATGGCTTGGATTTTTACGTTTCTCTACGTCCTTTTTTGTGAGCCCGTCAGCTTGGGCCGCAAGCAGCGTGACCTTTGAAAGCCTCATCGGCCTTTGGCCAAAGTGATCGTTCTGCTAACGGACACGTCCGATGGCTGATTAGTGACAGGCCATCGCGCCGCCGCTGATCAATCGCGACAATGCCCTTTTAGCTATCACGGCGCCTGCGCTACTCGGCTTTTATCGGCTTCCGGGCCCAGCTCTGCGCCCCTAAAAGGGGCCTTCCCCTCGCCAGCGCGCTCGGAGGGCACTTTTTCAGCACTTTATCGCGCGCAGGTGATAAATTTGTTCGAGGGCGAGACAGTCAAGCTTTAGCACAGCGCGGCGCCGCCCCTGGGCGCCGATACGGAGAGCACCAAGTGGCTTCCACGCTGGACGACGGGATCGCGGAACGGCAGATCGCGGAAGAGCTTTCGAACCTGGAGCGCGCAGCGGAGGTCAGTCCCTCGGACCAGCCGACCACCATGGAAACATCTCGCGCCCAACCGGCAACGAACCATCAATTGGCGAAGCGGCGCTCTGTGGCTTTAATCTGTTCTCTGTTGGCGGCATCCGGTGTTGCTGCTTGGTGGTGGTCGTCCTCCGCTCATCCGGCGATGACGGCCCCCTCGGACCCTGCAGCGACGCTGAGCCCCCGAGAAGCCGCGGGGCGAAAAGACGCATCGCAGTCTGCCATCGCCCTGGTTTCCGACTTGGCGCAGCAGTTCCAGTCGATGACGCGCGATCTCGCTGCCTTGAAGCAAGCGGTCGAACAGCTCAAGGTGACTCAAGAGCAATTGGTCAACGACAATGTAAATGTCGCGAGCCAACTCAACGCGAGCCAGGAAGAAACGGCACGCAACAAAGGTTTCGTCGACGAGATCAAGGCGATGCAGATCCAGATGAGGCGCGAAAGCCAGACGCTCATCGATCGCATCAACGCAAGCCAAGAACAGCTCGCCCGCATCACTGCCAACGCTTCCGCGCCAAACATGATCGAAGAGACTAGATCGATCCCGCAAGAGCCAAGGGTCGTGACAGAAGTACCATTGCCGCGTCCGCGGCAGCCGGCCAAGGTCGCCCAGGCACCAAAGCCGGCGCCAACCCCGGCCCGGCCGCAATCCAAAAAGCCGCAATCGTCGTTGTCCTGGCCATGGCCGCGCTAATGCCGCGACCGCCCCCCAACTCGAGAATGAAAGGGCGGATCGAAACTGCGGCCTCTGAGCAGAAGCTCAGCAAGACGGATCTAAAGCTATGGCGTCGGGGTGTCAATCGGCCTGTAAAATTGGCTCTGACTCATATGTGGAACGGCCCGGGCTGCAAGATCTTTCTCTGGTTGAACAAGGGATGACGGTGCGGTCATATGTCCGGCCTTTGAACGCGGCACCCGGCCGCTGGCCACGATGATATCCGCGGAAGCAATCGCCCAATCA
>NZ_JBFRFR010000205.1:0-3166 GCF_052114925.1 Bradyrhizobium sp. 2TAF36
CTCGATCGCGGACACGACACGCTTGCGAAGATCCAGAGAATAAGGCTTGCCCATCCATGCTGGCCTCCAACCCAGCCAGAATGGTGAATCAGAAACACACCGATTTGGGAATCCCAAATCGATTCAACCTAACCCCATCCCGCTTTAGCGCCTCGCGACCGCCACGCAAACAAAAAGGCCGGCTTTTCAGCCGGCCTTTTCAATTCATATCGCTCGCAATCAAGCCTTGACCAGCGGGCCCTTCGAGGTCGGCCCCTTCGAGCCGCCGGAGCCGCCACCGCCCGGCTTGGACTTGCCCGGCGGACGCTTGCGGGCGCCGGGCAGCTTCTCCTGCTTCGGCGTGATCGGACCGTCGAGGAACTCGAACCCGATCTTGTCCTTGGTCTCGTCGGCCTCGTCCTTGACCAGGACGACGCGGACGTGGCCGCCACCCTTGAGCTTGCCGAACAGCACCTCGTCAGCCAGCGGCTTCTTGATGTGCTCCTGGATGACGCGGGCCATGGGCCGTGCGCCCATCTGCTCGTCGTAACCATGCTGGACCAGCCAGGTCTTGGCGGGCTCGGACAGTTCGATGGTGACGTCGCGATCGCCGAGCTGAGCCTCGAGCTGAAGCACGAACTTCTCCACGACCGTACCGATCACCTCGACGCTGAGATGGCCGAACGAGACGATGGCATCGAGACGGTTGCGGAATTCCGGCGCGAACTGCCGGTTGATCGCCTCGTGGTCGTCGCCTTCCCGCTTCGAGCGCGTGAAGCCGAACGCCTGCTTGGCGAGATCCGAAGCACCTGCGTTCGTGGTCATGATCAGGATCACGTTGCGGAAGTTGACCTGCTTGCCGTTATGGTCGGTGAGCCGGCCGTGATCCATGATCTGGAGCAGCACGTTGTAGAGGTCGGGATGCGCCTTCTCGATTTCGTCGAGCAGAACCACGCAATGCGGATGCTGATCGACGCCGTCAGTGAGCAGGCCGCCCTGGTCGAAGCCGACATAGCCGGGAGGCGCGCCGATCAGACGCGACACGGTATGCCGCTCCATGTATTCGGACATGTCGAAGCGCAGCAACTCGACGCCGAGCGACGCTGCGAGCTGCTTTGCGACTTCGGTCTTGCCGACGCCGGTCGGTCCCGAGAACAAATAGCAGCCGATCGGCTTCTCCGGCTCGCGCAAACCGGCACGCGCCAGCTTGATCGATGCGGCCAGCGACTCGATGGCCTTGTCCTGGCCGAACACGGTGCGCTTCAGGGTCTGCTCGAGATGCTTGAGCACCTCGGCATCGTCCTTCGACACGCTCTTCGGCGGGATCCGCGCCATCGAGGCGATCGTGGTCTCGATCTCCTTGATGCCGATCGTCTTCTTGCGCTTGTTCTCGGCCACCAGCATCTGCGCCGCGCCTGACTCGTCGATCACGTCGATCGCCTTGTCCGGCAGCTTGCGGTCGTGGATGTAGCGCGAGGAGAGCTGCACCGCGGCCTCGATCGCCTCATTGGTGTACTTCAGCCGATGGTAGTCCTCGAAGTAAGGCTTGAGACCCTTGAGGATCGCGATCGCGTCCTCGACCGTCGGCTCGTTGATGTCGATCTTCTGGAAGCGCCGCACCAGCGCGCGGTCCTTCTCGAAGTGCTGGCGGTATTCCTTGTAGGTGGTCGAGCCCATGCAGCGGATCGTGCCCGAGGCAAGCGCCGGCTTGAGCAGGTTCGACGCATCCATCGCCCCGCCCGACGTCGCGCCCGCACCGATCACGGTGTGGATCTCGTCGATGAACAGGATGGCGTTGGGATGCGCTTCGAGCTCCTTCAGCACCTGCTTCAGGCGCTCCTCGAAGTCGCCACGATAGCGCGTGCCCGCGAGCAGCGTGCCCATGTCGAGCGAGAACACGGTCGCAGCCGCAAGAACCTCCGGCACCTCGCTGTCGACGATGCGCTTGGCGAGGCCCTCCGCGATCGCGGTCTTGCCGACACCGGCCTCGCCCACGAACAGCGGATTGTTCTTCTGCCGGCGGCACAGCACCTGGATCGCGCGGTTGATCTCGGAATTGCGTCCGATCACCGGATCGATCTTGCCGTCGCGCGCCTTTTTGTTGAGGTTGACGCAATAGGTCTCGAGCGCTTCGCCCTTCTTCTTGGCGTCCTCGGTACCCTTTGCCTCGGTCTCTTCGTCGACGCCGCGCACCGGCCGCGCCTCGGAGACGCCCGGCCGCTTGGCGATGCCGTGGCTGATGTAGTTGACGGCGTCATAGCGCGTCATGTCCTGCTCCTGCAGGAAGTACGCGGCATGGCTCTCGCGCTCGGCGAAGATCGCGATCAGCACGTTGGCGCCGGTCACCTCTTCGCGACCGGACGACTGCACATGGATCACCGCGCGCTGGATCACGCGCTGGAAACCGGCGGTCGGCTTGGCGTCGTCGGCGCCATCCGTCACCAGATTCTCGAATTCGGTTTCAAGGTAATTGACGAGGCTCGTGCGGAGCTTGTCGAGATCGACGCTACAGGCGCGCATGACGGCGGCTGCATCGGAGTCGTCGATCAGGGAGAGCAAGAGATGCTCGAGCGTCGCGTATTGGTGATGACGCTCGTTTGCGATCGCCAGCGCACGATGCAGGGATTGTTCAAGGCTTTGGGAAAAAGTCGGCATTCGCGTCCTCTATGGCCCCCACCATCATGATCGCCATCGCCCGGTCAGGCAACAACAACCTTTGTCACATATAGTTATACAAGACCGCGGCGAAAGACCGGTTCCGCGACTCAAATGGGCATTACGCGCCCACGGCATGCTCGATGCAAAACCCGTTCCGATTTGGGCAGAACTACCCATTTGGGCAGGATTGACGCCGCTGATTTTCGCGGGATCACGCAGCAGGATGTGCTGCCGTCACATACCGCGCAACCAGAACCGATCTAAATAACTCTGGATGTGAACGCGCAGTTATTTCTTTTCCATCACGCATTGCAGCGGATGCTGGTGCTTGCGGGCGAAGTCCATCACCTGCGTCACCTTGGTCTCGGCGATCTCGTAGGTGAATACGCCGCACTCGCCGATGCCGTGATGATGGACATGGAGCATGATCTTGGTCGCGGCCTCGATGTCCTTCTGGAAGAACTTCTCCAGCACATGGACGACGAATTCCATCGGCGTGTAGTCGTCGTTCAGGATCAGCACACGATAC
>NZ_JBFRFR010000206.1:0-2883 GCF_052114925.1 Bradyrhizobium sp. 2TAF36
GTGAGTCCTTCGACAAAACCCTTCACGCCCACGCAGGGGCAGTATCTGGCTTTTATCCACCTCTATACCCGGCTGCATCGCAGGCCCCCGGCCGAAACCGACATGCAGGAATATTTCCGCGTCAGCCCGCCTACGGTTCACCAGATGGTGCTGACGTTGGAACGCGCCGGCCTCATCAGACGGCAGCCAAGGACGCCCCGCAGCATCGAGGTCCTCGTTGATCCGAAACTCC
Source organism: Bradyrhizobium sp. 2TAF36 (assembly GCF_052114925.1). Taxonomy (NCBI): domain Bacteria; kingdom Pseudomonadati; phylum Pseudomonadota; class Alphaproteobacteria; order Hyphomicrobiales; family Nitrobacteraceae; genus Bradyrhizobium; species Bradyrhizobium sp. 2TAF36. The sequence continues at coordinate 233 of NZ_JBFRFR010000206.1, forward strand.
TGCCGGAGCTAATCTGACCGCCGGACCCAACCCGTCAAAATCACTGTGCAGAGCCACTAGTGATGCGCTGAGGGCACGATCCGCTCGCGCAGCTGTCGTATACGCGGGGATATGTCCTTCGCGATTCTAAGGGCAGTGACACCCTCAACGATTCGTCTCCAAGGTGCGCGAAGCACTCGCGGCTGGTTGAACGACGTGATTGAGTTGAAGGTGACTAGCGGCCTTGACCTTTTTGGATGGTGTTCAGAGAGATCAAGATTTCCGAAGAGGCTATACTGATCACGGCTTCTCTAGCGGCGCTCCACTCGCGGCTAAATGCTGCCGTGTAATCGAGCTAGCTTCTCAATTCTCGAAACAGATTTGGAAGGTCACGTTTGATCTTGGAGGATGAAGATGCGCCTGGGATCGATCAGGCCTAGCGGCTTTATTGAGCAGCACATCATGACGTCTGGCGAAGTTGTCTTGCAGTATTTGCAAAGGATGGAAGCCTGACGCCCGATTATTGCAACCGGCCGCGACATGCCCGTTCTTCCGCAGCGACCAGGTCGTGCCGCTGCGCTCAACGCTAGATGAGGCCCTCGTTCCGCGTGATGGCCGATGCCGCAGCTAGCCCCGATTGCAATGCACCTTCCATGTAACCGAAAAACGGCAAACAGCAGTGCTCACCCGCAAACACAAGCCGCTCGTTGAACGGCCTATTGAGGAACGGCCCGATGCGGGTGACCTCGCCGGGAGCGGGGCATGAATATCCGGCCCCCGTCCAACGTTCGGCGGGCCAGCAGATCAACGTGGGATCGCTCACCAGATTCCCAGAATAGCCGGCAAAGAGTTTTTCCAGCTCGCGCCCGTAGTACGCATTCAGTTCGCCCTGACCCGACCGGCCAAGCAGCTCTATCGCTTCCTTGGCGGCATCACCTCCGGCGAACAGGCTGAGCTCTTACGGACTGATCTGTCATCTGGATCTGATTATCCGTGCCGTCCCAGGTCATTCCGATCGCGTCTGACATGCCGTTTGGAGACAGGCCGCCGCCGAACCAGAAACGGCCTTTGAGTTCGCTCAGGTACTTGATCGCGAGGCCCATCGACATGTGAAAGTCGGGCGGAATGGCAGGAGTAATCGTGATGTCTGAAGGGGATGATGCGGTTGGCCAAAGACTCGGCGGAACGGCAAATACGACATAGTCGAATTCAAGTTCGTCGTCCGCTGCGGACTTGAGAATGACTTTGTCCGCGCGAATATCGATCAGTGCTATCGGCCTGTTTGTTGCGACGCTGCCACCTGCCGCTTCGATGCTCTGCGCCAGTTTGAATGCGAGCGTTTGATTGCCTTGTTCGCATTTTACGGTTTCGGACTGGGTAAAGTAGTCGTCGGGCTTGCCATGAAGCGCGCCGCCGCGAATTGCGGCGAGATTGGCCAGTAGGCTCTGTCGGCGGGTGGGGGCGCCGTTAGTGTTGGCGAACTGGGCCTCGAGCGCCTTCTTCGCAAGCCTGCTGCAATCCTGCTTTTCGATCCAGTCCGCCAGGCTCGTTCGGTCAAGGTCGTGGGCGTGCGGGGTTTCCCAGCATTTATAAGGATCGGCCAGCGTTCTCGCTTCTGCGCAGATCTTCGCGATCACCGGCTCCATCTCGTCGTAGACTTGCTTGGTCTGCTTCGGCGAGAGCACCTGGCCGTCCAGCGACAGCGGCATATCGAGATTGAGGGACGTGAATGCTTCCTCCGTGGTGAGCACGCTCAATCCCAGACCGAAATGCTTGGCAAGCCGCAGCCAGGTTAAGTGATTGTATCCGATCAACTCGGCGCCGGCTTCGATCACGCGGTGGGATGATGTGTGAAATTGGGTCCACACTCTGTCGCCGACGCGATCGCGCGCCTCGAAAACCTGGACCGTGCATGTGCGCGATAGGGTATGGCCGGCCATGAGTCCCGCGAACCCCGCACCGACGACGGCAACTCGCGTCTTCTTGTCTGCCCGTTCAGGAGCGAACATGATATTCACGCCGAATGTCTGCGCGAAGTTTGCGATCCTGTTCTGCAGGTCGCGTTGTCGCTGGAAGGCCGGCGGCCTGGTGCCGAAGCGCTGGTCGAGCCGTGCGTAGAGTGAACGAGCCATGGTGTCTCCGTCATGGACGACGTCGGATCGCGCTTCTGAAAAGCTGCGCTTTCCTCGACGCGAGTGAGGCGATGGCGCCGCCGGGATAACGTTGCACAGCTCGGGTTTTCAAAAGGAAAGCGGTTGTCAACGGCAGCGACGTGTGCAACTTATAGCTGATCGATTGGAATGGCTCTAGTGGCCGGGTGGGAGTAGCCCAGCGATCTTTGGCGCAAGACCATAATATTTTTGTCGACGTATTTGTGCTGGCCGGCCCGGCGAGAGAGCGTCAGCGGTCATGGATTTTGGATGACGCGTTTGAGGCTGCGGACAGATTTTTGGGCGCGACGCGGCATCAGCGGATCATTGTTTCTGATGGGGTAATGTCCCGCACATAGCGGAGGAGCACTCATGTCGATTTTGCGCAGATTCGACCCGCCGGCGTATCTGACCGATCTCGATCACGTCCCCGGCGGCCGCCAGCAATGGGACGAGTTTGTTAGCCTCTGCTTCAAATCCTCGATCGATGTCCAGAAAGCTATTCTTTCATCGGACGAAAAA
>NZ_JBFRFR010000207.1:0-2814 GCF_052114925.1 Bradyrhizobium sp. 2TAF36
GTTCGCCTTCACCTGCCACCGTTCGCCTTCACCTGCCACCCGCGCCGGGAGCCGGCGCTGCGCTATGCCGAGGGCTCCGCGCCGGCTCCCGCCGCTGCCACCGTCCAACCGGGCAAATCCAACAGCCGGGGCGAACTCAGGACTGGATAAAACTTGGGGGCAAGGTCAAACGAACACCGGCGCGATTTGATCACCGATTTTTTAGTTTGTCCGGGAATGCCGCAGTGGGGCTGGAACCACGCTGCGGCTTTTCCCATTGTGCGACGCAACCCACTTGGAAGTCGCGGCCGCCGGATTGAACCTTCGCAACCAACCGACAGCGGACTTGTTGCCCCCATCACCATCCAAGGCTCTGTCCATAGGCGCCGGTGGCTGAGAGACGAATAGCTCTCCCGCCGGCGTGTCGAATAGCGAGGAACGTTGCCTCCCCGCCGCCGCGCAGGACCGCGGCTCCCCTCCGCTTGTCGTGGCACTGTAAACCGAATACGGTTCGTCATTACGATAATTGGTAGACGATGCGCATACTCGGGGCAGCTATACTCATTGCCGGTTTGCTATTGTGCGTTTCGGATGACGATGGAGAACCCCTCGGCGTCATCCCGATGGTCGCTGGGCTGATCATTCTCGCCCTCGGGGAACGACGTGCAAAGACGCTCGCACTGGCCAAGGTCAAGATGGGCCCGGGGCTCTCGGCCCCCATGCGGAACGCGCTGCTCAAACCCGCACCGGAGCAGTTGAGTCCGGAAGTGCAGGAATTGTTCGAAAGGCTTAAGCGGACGCATTGAGTGTAGGTGGCGTCAACAACGACGCTGCTATGCCGCCGGCCCACGCTACTCTTATTGCTGCGGACTCTCTAGTGGATGAGGTTCGTTCGTACCTTGGCTATGGGATTTGGAGAACTCTGCCCGATGGTCACGGCGGGATCGCGTCGCTGCGCCTCGGCGACTTGATTTCTAAGGTATTCTAGCTCGGATAATTGGGAGGCTAGCTCGGTCATCTGGCGAACAAAGATAACTACGCGATCACTGTGCATTGAGAGCCTCTCGGAGCGCTAAAAAACTTCTTCAATCAATCTGGTGATAATTTGCCATCTTACGTGAAGTGTCGGTGACATCAGACGTTCCAAAAGAACGTCTCTGGTTAGTATCAGCGCGCGAGCAAATTCTCGCCCGCCGACATTAGCCGCACATATGTCCCACTTTCTTGTATTTCGAGCCAGCCATTCTCTACCGCGTGCTTAATGCTGGCGCCAAACTCGCTGCCCTTCCCGCCGAGCTCGAACAGGAACCGCTCGTTGATCCTCTCGATATAGATGCGGCCGTCTTGGACCGGCTCGACGCTGGCCGCGAGCTCGACAAGCTTGCGTGCGGCCGCCTCCGGGTCCGCATAGGGGCGTTCTTGGGAATGCTTCATGCGCCGATGCCTCGGTGAGCGGAGTAGATATGTGCTTCGCAGGCGATCGGAGTTTGTTCACCGCAAAAGCACTTCGACCAGCCACTCGTGTTCTGCGTCGGCATCCTACAACCGTTGCCCCAGATACGGTATTTCCAAGCATGCCAGTCGCGGCTGCGGCGCCAGGTTTCGAAGTTCTCTTCAGTCAATGTCGGCTCGAGCTGAAGCCAGGCGCGTTCGAATTCGGCGCGCGCGGCCGGGTAGCTCTCGGCTGATCCACTCTGGTGTGTGCCCGGTTCGGTGCCAGGGTAGAAGCCGAGATGCCAGCCCCATTGGTCGACGTCTTTTGGAACGCCGGCGCGGGTACCGATCGTGCCGACATGCACCCCAAAGTAGATATGCCAAGTTTCTTGGTGCGAGTTTTCGCTACGGCGGCGGGTGAGGGCGGTATCGGTCATAGCTGGAAGATAGTCGACGACCGAGCGGCATGGCCAGCCGCTGGGGCTCGCGGGTCGGTCTCGAGCGAGCGCAAGGGATTGGTCAACAGCAGGCTATGGCGCCACGCCTCGTGCGACTGATCCCCGCCCCGTGGGCGCACTTCGGTGGGCTCGCTGGCGCGTCGCGCGAGCGTATCGAGGTTTGATCCTCTGGAGTAAATGGGCAGCCGGTTCGCTTGTCGCGCTCAAGACGAAGGCCGCAGCGATCAGCTCGCGGCGGCCCGCGCCGCGTCAAAAATGCCGGGTGAAAAGATCTAAGTGAAATATGGAGCCAGCCCCGGTGAACGGCAACCTACAGCAGCTTTGCCGCTGCGCAATGTCATCTAGGTCACACTTTAGGATAACTAAGTTTGTCAGTTTTCCTGACTGAGATGGGGCTCGCCGGGGCTGGCGAAGGCGAGCCCTCAACCCAAGACCGCGAAAGCTCTCCGGCGGCCCTGACGGACGCAGAAGTCTGCACCTGATCGCGCGGATGCGAGCGTTAAAACAATATCGGAATCTGGCGGGCTCTTCTCACGAAGCGCACCGACAGTGCGCTTCATTTTCCTTCGCAATCTTCGCGACCGGCGTCCGCACAACAGCAAGCATCATCGTCGAGCCGCTCTGACTAGGGCAGCCGTGGCGACCAGGATTGCAACGGTGATAATGCCCGCGGAAACAATTCCTGCTGGCGTAATTCGCCCTTGGCCTTTGAGGCTGATCTTCTCGCCCAAACGCAGCTCATAACCTCCACGGATCTCTTCGGGATGTGTGATGGGGTCTTCGGTCATGGTTCAGTCATCGAGCTACCGTCCTCGAGGCTCATGAAGCGAACGGCATCGCGCCAAGCGGTCAGCGCGGTGTGCAGTTCAATCGCGCGAGGTTTCCTGATCTGTAAACAAGAAACATATCGCCACTGTAGTGGAAATATTCACCAGTGAAGTCC
>NZ_JBFRFR010000208.1:0-2798 GCF_052114925.1 Bradyrhizobium sp. 2TAF36
GCGCTGTGTTGGACGTTCCTAATTCGGATCGTGCCGCGACCAGATGCTTCTCGGGAGAATCAGGTGGCTCAATGCAGCGTTTCCGCCGCGGCTTCGTCGACAGCGGCCATCAGGTCAGCCGTATCCGATTGCTGGATCATGTGACCCGCATTCGGGACGCGACGCATCTTGCTGTGCTTGATCTCGTCATGCMGCCTGCCGGACTGTTCGTCGATGTCGATGAGGCGGTCGTCCTCGCCGGCCAGGATGGTGACCGGCATGGCCAATTCGCCGTAAGTCTTCGCCGACAGCATCGCAGAAGGGACCATCAACGCCGCTTCCGCGGCACCCGCACGAAGCTGCGACGGACGCACCGCCAGTGATTTGGGGAAGCCGTCGAATTTTCGCGGGACGGATTTAGGTCCGAACAGCTGCCGCAGCATCGCTGGCCACATCAGGCGGCTGAGGATCGGAGAGATGGTGTGACTGAGGAGATCGCCAAACCCGGGGATCGCCGGCCCGGCGATCGCCATCATCGCGTCGGTGCGGGCTGTCGGGAAATAGTAGCCCGACGCCAGTATCAGGGCCTCGACCATGGAGGGCTGTCTGCTTGCCAATGCGATCGCTACCGACGCTCCCCAGGAATGTCCGAGCACGATCGCCTTTTCGACACCGAGGTGTGCAAGCGCATCCTTGAAGAGATCGGCTTGAGCCGCAGGCGTCCACACGACATTGCGGGGCCTCAGGCTGTGACCGAAGCCGGGACGATCGAACACGATGACGCGATAGTCCTTGGCGGCGAGATCGATCAAACCACTCGACTCGAAATCCTGGATCATGCTGCCATTGCCATGGAGCAGGACCAGAGGACGGCCGGATCCGCGCTCGACGTAATGCAGGCGAACGCCGTCGATATCGATGAACCGTCCTTGAGGCGGGTTGTCGCGTTGTGCCTTGTCGGCAAGTCGCCGATTGACGACTGCCGCCGCAGCCATCAGGCCGACTGTTGCGACAACCGCGGAGGCCACCGGATATTCTGCGAAAGCACGGAGGGTCGTGGCCGCCAACGATGGCGAACGTTTTTTCAATATGCGCATGTGACACTTTCGCTGGGCGGAACCAGCTGTTGGATGAGAGGAAGGAACGCGTGCTGGATTTAAAGTCCTGATCTCATCACGATCTTGATGACGCCGGCGTCTTTGTCGCGGAATTTCTCGTGCGTCTTGGGCGCTGGATTTTGGGATCTGGAACTATGTCTACCCGGACGTCGCCTTTGCCGTGCCTACAGAGCGCCCGCATGGTCAAATCTCCATTTGGGGACGGCATGCGCATTCACGGGTCATGTCGTGCAGACGCAACAGGGCGGGTATAGATATGTTCCTACGCCCCACGGATGCGGCACAGCACGAAGAGTGTTATCCAAACGGCGGCGCCATGCAGGGCATCGTTTTAATCTGCCGAATGCCGAGGAGCGGTTTTCCCGGGAACCGCTCTGGCAAATGTCTTTAGAGACACCATATCCAAGGTATAGCTAGCACGACATGACAGTCGCTAGTGACCGAAAGACGTTACCGCCCTCCCGCCCACAAACAGGAGGCGCTCAGTGAACGTTTTGCTCTATCCCCTGCAATCTTTTCCGCAAGTTCGAGCGCCGCTGGACCGCGAAAGCCGTTGAAGACGAGGGCCTACGACCGCCGTCTCAAGGGACGAACGGCTGCATCGCCTGCGGGCGAATCGTGGCAGCTCCGATGCACTCGACCTACTTGCCCCCCGGGAAATTCGTCAATCAGTGGCGGTGTCCCCTGTGCCGGAACGCCTGGCAGACTTTTGCCGATCCCGCTAGCAGCGCTGATATCCAATTGAGCCGGTCCGAGCATCTTCGGAAGAATGCCGGGCGCTGCCTGACCCTGGAAGACACTGCCGCCCGCGGCGCGCAAGCAGTTCAGCCGCATGGGCGATGCCTGGCTCTGGGCGGTCTTACTGAGCGAGAAATCTGAATGCGACAATCAGTGCCATCACGCTCGCGAACCAGATAGATGTCGCGGTCGAGGCGGTCGGCCGGCACGATCGAGGGCGAGGAACGCATACGCTACTCCTACACGACAAGGACGGAGAGACGACCCCGGCTCCGGGGGAGACTAGGGGGTTAGGCCGGGGCCGCTCCGCCAGCTCTTACAGCGAGCCAGCGACGACTCAAATATTCGACTGCTCTGGTCGTTCCCCTTCAGTCAGTCCCTTGTCCCGGAAGAAAAGGGCCCCAGCTCAAATGGGGGTGAGCCCGGGCCTAGAGGTTACCCTCGACGAGCCCGAGGGCGTCGGGAAAACATGGCAAGAACCACGATGTTCCTCACTCGGCCAGAACCCCCGCGGCCTACAAACGTCAACCGTGCAGGGGTAGCGCCAGATGCACGCCGATCTTGCGACCGAGCGGCATCTCGCGCTCCGCCGGCTGTCCAGCGAGCCAGCGACGAATCAAATATTCGCCCACCCTTGTGGTTCCTTTGAGCCGGTCGCCCCCAAAAAGGGGGACTGGCCTGTTTCCTAGCGCGGTAGCCTAATTAGGAACGCCACTCTGTAGCTGCTCTTGTCCCTCTATCACCGGGACCGATCAAGGGGCCCCCTGACTGAGAGACACGACTGCGCTCCCGCCCAAACGGAGGAGCGTCTATGCCGCGCTACTACTTCCATATCTTGAACGGAAAAATGCTGATCGATGACGTCGGCGTTGAAGTGGCCGACACCGAGGCAGCGAAACTTGAGGCAGTGAAGTACGCAGGCACTATCCTGACGTCTGAGCATCCCACCGACATGTGGAAGGG
>NZ_JBFRFR010000209.1:0-2570 GCF_052114925.1 Bradyrhizobium sp. 2TAF36
GATAGCAGCCGCCTTGGTCTACCTGCTTTTCCAATTCGCCAAGTGAGCAATTATGCTCATCATACTGTTTCTAAACGTGCTACATTTTCCCGATGGGTAACGAGTGGTCTATCGTGGCGTTGTGATTGTGCTGGGGATGCTGCCGGTAGCGATCATCGGCGTTGCCCTGTTTATGCGGTGAGGTCTCCGGATTTCGGCCGCCAGAATAGGAGCAGTTGCACGGTCCGCAAGTTTGGTTCTTGCGTTCGGCCTGTCCCCAACCCCATCGGCCGGAAGCTCAGGTGACTACGCAGCTCCAGCTTTTAGCCAAGGCTGGGGCGGCCGTTCGCTTTGTATGCGTTGTCATCCGCAGCGCGGGCTCGCCGGCCTTCTCGCTGAAGATGAGGTAATTTCGCGGCCGCCCGAGCTCGTCCAAGTCTGCCCTGACAGCTTCAGGCGTGCAGCCTCGCGGCACTTGCCCGGATGCGCGTTGTGATCCGCTCTTCGAGCCCTTCGCTTGCATCTCATGTCCCGGCGAACAACCAAAGGCGTCAGCGCTGCCCGTTGTGGAACCCTTGTCCTGCATGTATGGCAACGCCTGCTTGGCAGCGAGCGAACAATAAAGGCGCATCGGCAAGTATCGTTAAAAAGTTTAGGTGCAGTCGTTGACTCAGTTTGTCTCGATTGCCGGGCGGCTCGGCGTCACTCAGCGCGGAGGACGCGCCCCGAGACGACCAGGTGCCCCGGTGAACAATCGCCGGCGGGTCGCATCAAGTTTATCGCGGATTTGATCTGTCGCAAATACCGACATCGGCCCGCGACTATATTCAGGCTGATTTATGGAGCGCCGTCATGATCATAGAGCGCTTAGCCCAAGAGCATCGCAACATCGAGAAGTTGCTCGCTATCCTCGAGCGGGAACTTGAGGTATTCGACCGCGGAAACCGTCCTGATTACGAGGTCATCCACGCGGTGATCAGTTATTTCGAAGTCTACCCTGAAATTTATCATCATCCCCAGGAAGACTTGGTCTTTGCCAAGCTGAGGGGGCGCGATCCAGCTTCTGCCGCAAAAGTGGGCGATCTAGCTCGTGAACATCAGAAAGGGGCCCAGCTTTTACGCCGCGTCGCTCAGGCGGTCGACAGCATACTCGCAGATCGTGACATTCTTCGCGAAGATGTAGATATTATCGTTCGCGATTTTATTGCGCACGAGCGCCGTCACATGACGATGGAAGATCGCGATTTCTTTCCTGCGGCACTTAAAGTCCTCAAGCCTCAAGATTGGACTGAGATCGCTTCGGCCGCAACGAGTCACAAAGACCCGCTGTTCAGCGATGTTGCCGAAAGTCGGTTTGACGCACTGCGCGCGCATATTTTGCGGCTTGAGCAGGAAGCTGAAGCCGAGCGAAATTAGGCGCGCTGGTGCAGTAGCACTGTGCCGAGCGACGGTGCTCGGGCGCGCGAGAGATCAGGATCGGGCTGCGCCTTGCTCCCGTTCCTACGAGCGGCTGAGGTTGGAAACAGGAGGTTCTGACGCTGGTCGACATCGATAATCTGGAATCGACCGTGCGTTATGCGTTGTTGACAACACGCGCTACGGTTCTCAGCCCTTTCCACCCAGAGGGGGACGTCCGCGTCGGAGACGCCGCCGAAACTCATGTTTATTATCGGGCCAGAAACATCATCAAGAGTGATGGCACGTGCGGGCCTCATCGCACAGCCATCGCTCCGACCGCATGCCGAAGCAGTAACTGATCATGAGCGTCGTCATGACGATCGCAGCTACGGTGTAGCGGCCAAATAATCAATAGAGATCGCACATCGTTAAGAATAGGGGCGTCAAGAGCGCAAGCAGAACGCATTGTGGACTCCCCAGTTAGGAGGCTGTCAATCAAAAGTCAAAATCGAAATGGAACAGTCGCCTCTCGCATGGTCTGCGAGGAAGCTAAGGATGAAGTAAGGCGCTCCGCTATGCCCAGAAAGACCCGGCCTCAGAGAGCTGGTTTTCGTTTAGCCAGAGGAGTGCCTGGCGAAGACTCAATGGGACCAGTCGCTCTCTACCGAGAGGTGGTGGCRCTCCATCCGTCAGATAGAGCATAAAGCCGTCGTTGCTTCGGAAAAGTGCTTCTTTGGCCTCGCGACATTCAAGGGACTCTACGTCAAGAGTAGGCAAGCTGCGCTGGACAATCAGGTCCATGTTTCGCAGCATAGCGCTCACGGAGCAGACTTCTTCTTATCGTGGATGAAATGCACACCAGCGGCTGGTCCATCCACCCAGACCAATTGACAGCGACGAAATGCGAGGCCCGTTGACGATAACACTAGGAAGAACTCTCGCGAGGTCAGGACGTCGGTCGAGCCCTCAACCTCCAGCTTTGCCCCCGTTGCTGAAATGTCTTTGAGAACGCAGACTCGACTCCAAGTGCCATCCACAGCCATCAAGTTGACGGTGTGCTGATGGGCGAATTGAACACGGTCCGATTTTCTTCGACCAAAAGCCATGCGCGACAATAAAATGGAAGTATGAAATATCTGGACTAGAGCGTGTGCCCCAATGGTTAACAAGAGTTAGCGATCACGGTTTGTAGC
>NZ_JBFRFR010000210.1:0-2476 GCF_052114925.1 Bradyrhizobium sp. 2TAF36
GTAAGCGTCGTTCTCAGGCCACGGCTTTGAGGTCGTGACGGCAATAGGCCCACGGAAGCAGCTCATCGATGTTGCTGTTTGGATGGCCGTTGACGATCCTGGTGAGGGCATCGGTCAGATAGGCAAGCGGATCGACATCGTTCAGCTTACAGGTTTCGATCAGGGAAGCGATGATGGCCCAGTGCTCGGCGCCGCCGTCGGAGCCTGCGAACAGCGCATTCTTCCGGTTGAGCGTGATCGGGCGGATTGATCGCTCGACCGCGTTGTTGTCGAGCTCGATACGGCCATCTTCGATGAAGCGCGTCAGGCCTTCCCAGCGTGAGAGCGCATAGCGGATGGCGTCGGCTAGCTTGCCCTTTTGGCTGATCAAAGCGAGCTTTGCGCGGAGCCACCGTTCGAAGGCTTCCGCCAGCGGCCGACCCTTCTGCTGCCGGACGAGGCGGCGCTCCTCGGCGCTGCGGCCACGGATGTCCTTCTCGATCGCGTAGAACTCGGCGATGTGCTGAAGCGCTTCGCTTGCGATGGGCGCGGGACCGGGTGTGGCAAGTTCGTAGAAGTTACGCCGCATATGCGACCAGCAGAATGCAAGCTGAACCTCGCCACGCTCGGCGAGCTTGCCATAGCCGGCATAGCCATCGACCTGCAGGATCCCCTTGAAGCCTGCAAGATGGGCGATCGGTCGGTCGGCTTTGCGATCGGGCGCATAGACATAGGCGACGCCCGGCGGATCGGCGCCGCCCCATGGTCGGTCGTCCGCCGCATAGGCCCAGAGCTGACCGGTCTTGGTGCGCCCGCGGCCGGGATCGAGCACCGGCATCGTCGTTTCATCGGCAAACAGCTTTGGCCGTTGTCTGAGCTTGCCAAGGAGGCGCTCATGCAACGGACGCAGGTGGAAGGCAGCTTGTCCCACCCAGTCCGCCAACGTCGAACGATCGAGCTCAATGCTCTGGCGGGCGTAAATCTGGGCCTGCCGGTAGAGCGGCAGGTGATCGGCATATTTGGAGACCAGGACCTGGGCGACGGTGGCCTCGGTCGGTAATCCGCCCTCGATCAGCCGGGCCGGGGCCGGCGCCTGCATGATGCCGTCCTCGCAAGCCCGGCAGGCGTATTTGGGACGCCGGGTCATGAGGATCCGGAACTGCGCCGGGACCAGGTCCAGCCGCTCGCTCCGATCCTCGCCGATCCGGTGCAACTCGCCCTGGCAACAGGGACAGGTCTTGTCCTCGATGTCGACGACGACCTCGATCCGCGGCAGGTGCGTCGGCAAGGCACCACGGTTGCCGCGGCGCTTGCGAGCCCGCGCCTCACGGCCTTCAGGTGCGCTCACGTCCTGCGCCGTCTCGCTGTACGCTGCCACTTGCTCGACGTCTTCCAGGCCCAGCAGCATCTGATCTTCAGGCAGCGTCTCTGCCCGCCGGCCAAACCGATGCCGCTGCAATTCCTTGATGATCTGACGCAGCCGCTCGCTCTCGCACCGCTCGGCGAGCAGCATCGCTTTCAGCGTCTCGGGATCGTCAGGCAGGGCGTCGCTCACACCCAATTCAGAGCATATTCGCCGCCATCTGGCGACGCGTCCGACGCTCCTGATTCACTTCGCCGCAGCGCCGCCAACAGCTATCCGGCCTGCGTTGGCTTCGACGTTTCCCGTGCCTCGTGCACAAGCCGCCAGTCGAGCCCCTCCAGCAGCGCCGACAATTGCGCCGCCGACAGACGCATCACACCGTCCTCGATCTTCGGCCAGCGGAAGATTCCATCCTCGAGCCTCTTGGCGAACAGACACAAACCCGTTCCGTCCCAGAACACCAGCTTGATCCGGTCCGCCCTCTTGGCCCTGAACACATAGACAGCTCCTGAGAATGGGTCAGCCCCCATACTCTCGCGCACCAGGGTAGCAAGCCCCTCCATTCCCTTGCGGAAGTCTACCGGTTTGGTCGCCACCATCACCCGGACCGCACCCGACGGACCGATCACCGGCTCGCCTTCAGCGCCTGGACGATCGACGCAATCATCGTTGGGTCCGCACCACGACCGGCCCGGATCGTGATGCCGTCGACTTCGATCTCGATGATCCCGCTATCTGCCTTGCGCACCACTTTACGCTCCTGGTGAGCTGCCGGCGCCGGTACCACGGCCTCCACCACCGCTGGCACAAACTGGACTTTGTCCGCTTCGGAATGACCGCCTGCTGCTTCTCGCAACTGGCGGCGCCAACCAAACAACTGCTGCGGCGACAATCCATGCCGTCGGGCCACGGAACACACCGAGTCGCCACTCGCCACGATCTCGGCGACGATCCGCGCCTTGTCGTCGTCGCTCCACTTCCGCCGACGACCGGCTCCGGTGAAGACCTCAAGCCGCCGCACCGGCTCCGCGATAGCACTATGCACTGTGTCCATTCTAAGCCTAACGGTCCGAACAAACCGCAGACTCGCAGATCACCCCGTCATCCGGTAGGTGGCCGCTGAACAGCGCTTAC
>NZ_JBFRFR010000211.1:0-2237 GCF_052114925.1 Bradyrhizobium sp. 2TAF36
AATTGATTGGGCGATTGCTTCCGCGGATATCATCGTGGCCAGCGGCCGGGTGCCGCGTTCAAAGGCCGGACATATGACCGCACCGTCATCCCTTGTTCAACCAGAGAAAGATCTTGCAGCCCGGGCCGTTCCACATATGAGTCAGAGCCCAAAATTGACCCCCACACGAGATGAGCAATCCGGTGATAGTTCAAGGAATTGGGCCGTGTTGGGCGGGGTCAACCTTCGGCGCCGATCGGGGGTCAAACCGTACGCCGAATAACACATTGGCAAGCTGGAGCCGCGCTGTCACCGATCTTCCGACCCACGGGATAGGCCAGAAGCGATTCAAAAATGATCCAAACCTGACAAGGTTCCTCGACCTGTTTTAGCTGCTCGTTAAGTGAGCAGGTGCAGGCTTGGTTTCGGGACGGCCGTGGGGACATACGCAGCCATGTGCTTCGGGTTGAGGGCCCGCCAGCTCTGCCAGCCCCGGCGGGCCTTCCCTCACCTTGTTAACTTTCGATTCACATTTGTAGATGCCGGAACCGAGGCTGTGTAATAGTCAATTTAAGCCGGGGCTGGCGTATATTTCACTTAGATCTTTTTACCCGGTTCTTTTTGACCTTGCGCGGGCCGCAGCGAGAACATCGCTGCGGCCTTCGTCATTTGGGTTCGCCAGCGTGAACCGGCGGGCCGATAGCAACATATCATTGGGTCATTGGGGGGCTCTGATGCTTGCGGACCCCAGGGGTGAGCAAGCTGCGCCACATTTAGGTCCACGATATCCGGAAACATCAGAACATTGCTCGATCGAGGAATTTGCATGGCCCGCACTTCAGCAACCAAAAGTTCTGCGAGTTGGACTTCAGAGGACGAAACCAAGATCTTGCGGATGCGCGAGAGTGGAGCGTCGTTCAGCACAATTGCGAAAGCACTGGGCCGCAGCCAGGCGTCGGTGGAGTCCCGCTACACGATCATAAAGAAACGCGACAAAGTGGCGTGCGGGGGCGCGGCCTAGGGACGGCAGCATGGCCGGTCTCGCGTTTTAAATTCGTAAGCTACCCGATGCTTAACTGCTCCGTCACCTGGAACAATCGAACGAGAGAAGGACAAACTTTTTCTGACCGACGCGGAGATGATCCGACGCCTCGGCGTTCCAGAGAAGCTGCTGCGCCACTGTTACCGGCGCTAGAACTCCAAAATCGCGCTTTTTCGGGAATCGGCGCTATTGGCCGGCCGTGAAGGCTTGGCTGGACAAACACCACGGGCTGCCGCCGCCAGCAGCTTTTGGGATTTGAGCGGAAATTCTCTACTCATCCAGAGTATTGCCGGTTTTGACCCGTTGCAGACGTTCCCACATTCGTCATGCAGAATCCCTGAGGGAGCAAACCAATCGATAGAATGAGTCGCTTGCGAGCCGCGCTCCACCTGCTTAAGTGCGAGTGACTCGGAGTACGCGATTGTGAACTGTAATTTAACCGCTTCTGCAATCATCAGTTTGGCGCTCATCTTCAATACCAATTGCGCAGCCGCATTCGAATATAAGTACGTTGGCGATCGCAGTGCCGGCTACGACAAGAAGATCAATGGCGGCAAAGGCTGCTTCATCGGTGATTGCAGTAATCGCCGAGAGCGGCTCAATGGTGAGCGGCCTGCTGTAAGTTGCTCTCACCGCGCTGATTCATGCCGAATGAAGAACAGCGCCAATTCCAACATGGCTTCACGATGTGAGGCCGCCCGCTTAGCCTGCCTCAAAACCGGTACTTTTGTTACGCTCTCCGGCGAAAGGAAAACCGGTACCTTAAGAGAATGATCAAGCGATTTGGACCTGCCGGTCGTTCCCTGAGCCCTCTGCACAATCCTGGGGGAAGTGAACGTCGGCTTATGATGCTGTGGACGGCTCCTCCACGGGCACGAGAGTGCCAAGGAGTTGGCGTCGCTTGAAGCTCCCACGATTCGGAGGAGCAGCCTATGCAGTCAATTTCAACGATTGGTCTGGATATCGCGAAGTCGGTCTTTCAAGTGCATGGCGTCGATGCGGCCGGCCAGGTGGTCATACGCCGTCAGCTCAAGCGCCGTTTCGTGCTGTCCTTCTTTGAGAAGTTGCCGCCGTGCCTGGTGGGAATCGAGGCTTGCGCGTCATCCCATTATTGGTCCCGCGAGCTGCGGACGTTGGGGCATACGGTGCAATTGATGCCTCCGGCCTATGTGAAGCCCTACGTCAAGCGGCAGAAGAACGACAGCACCGACGCGGA
>NZ_JBFRFR010000212.1:0-2164 GCF_052114925.1 Bradyrhizobium sp. 2TAF36
CAAGGTCTTTTACGTAACGTACGATTGCGACAGGCCGGCAAACCAGCCAAACTCGCCCTCATTGCCGTCGCCAGGAAGCTGCTGACGGTCCTCAACGCCATGATGCGCGACAGGAAGCCCTACCTGAACGTCAAGCCGACATAACAGTTGCCGGATCGGCGCTTCGCTTGTCCGGGACGACAGCGGGGCCTCTCCCATCTTGTCTTCACCCGCGGATGACGCCACACTCCCAGACATAAAAACAAGACGCCACGGGAGAGACATGTCCACCACACAGCCATTGGCGAATCTCGCCGACATGGTGCGCGAGCGCGCGACCAGCCGCGGCAACGCGACCGCCTACGAGTTCGAGGGCCGCCTCACCAGCTTTGCCGGGTTTGACGTCAAGACCAACAAGGTCGCCAACGCGTTGATCGCGATGGGTGTCAGACGCGGCGACCGCATCGCCTATCTCGGCAAGAACAGCGATCTCTATTTCGAGCTGCTGATGGGCGCGATGAAGGCCGGTGTGGTGATGGCGCCGGTGAACTGGCGGCTTGCCGGGCCCGAGATCGCGTTCATCGTCGCGGATTGCAAGGCGCCGGTGCTGTTCGTCGGGCCGGAGTTCATCGCGCAGGTCCGCCAGATCAAGGACCAGCTGCCTGGCGTGCGCACCGTCATCACCACTGAAGGCGGCGCGCCGGAATGGCAGGATTTTACGGCCTGGCGCGATGCGCAAAGCGGCGACGACCCGAAGGTGCCGATCGACACGAAGGACATCGCGATCCAGCTCTACACGTCGGGCACGACAGGCAAGCCGAAAGGCGCGATGCTGTCGCATGCGAACTTCCTCAACCTCGTACAAACAGGCAATGCCGAGGACAAGCCGGAGTGGAACCGGTGGTCGACCGACGACGTGTCGCTGGTGGCGATGCCGATCTTCCACATCGGCGGCTCCGGCTGGGGCGTGATGGGACTCTATCACGGCGCCCGCGGCGTGATCGCGCGCGAGTTCGATCCGACCAAGGTGCTGGATTTCTTCGAGCAGTCGGGCATCACCAAGCTGTTCATGGTGCCGGCGGCGATGCAGTTCGTGGTACGGCAGCCGCGCGCGAAGACGGTCGATTTCTCGCGCCTGAAATACATGCTGTATGGCGCCTCGCCCATTCCGGCGGCGCTGCTGAAGGAATGCATCGAGATCTTCAAATGCGGCTTCGTGCAGATGTACGGCATGACCGAGACGACAGGCACCATCGTCGCGCTGCCGCCGGAGGACCACGTCGAGGGCCTCGAGCGGATGCGCTCGGCCGGCAAGGCGCTGCCGGGCGTCGAGATCGCGATTCTGGATGCGGACGGCAAACCGCTGCCGCCGCGCGAGGTCGGCGAGATCGCGACGCGCTCGGGCTCCAACATGGCCGGCTATTGGAATTTACCGGAGGCGACCGCCTCGACCCTGCGCGGCGATGGCTGGCTGCGCACGGGCGACGCCGGCTACATGGACGAGGACGGCTATCTCTACATCCACGACCGCATCAAGGACATGATCATCTCCGGCGGCGAGAACATCTACCCGGCCGAGGTCGAGAGCGCGCTGTGCGATCATCCTGACGTCGCCGAGGCCGCCGTGATCGGCGTGCCCGACGACAAATGGGGCGAAGCCGTGAAGGCCGTCGTGGTGATGAAGCCCGGCAAGCAGGCGACCGCCACCGACATCATCAACTTCACCCGCGAACGTATCGCTGGATTCAAGACACCGAAGAGCGTGGAGTTCTTGCCGGCGCTGCCGCGGAATCCGTCAGGCAAGATCTTGCGGCGGCAGCTGAGGGAGCCGTATTGGGTAGGGAAGGACCGACGGGTGAATTAGCCCCGCTCTATCCGCGTCGTCGTCCCGGGGCGCGCGCAGCGCGAGCCCGGGACCCATAACCACAGGGTGGAGTTTGGCGAAGACACGGAGTTGCCGTCTCGCCTCAAACTACTCCCTGGGGTTATGGGTCCTCCCCGCATTCGCGGGGACGACTCGGGGAGAGATCGCAGCGTCTCTCTAAAGCGGGATGGGGTTAGGTTGAATCGATTTGGGATTCCCAAATCGGTGTGTTTCTGATTCACCATTCTGGCTGGGTTGGAGGCCAGCATGGATGGGCAAGC
Source organism: Bradyrhizobium sp. 2TAF36 (assembly GCF_052114925.1). Lineage (NCBI taxonomy): Bacteria > Pseudomonadati > Pseudomonadota > Alphaproteobacteria > Hyphomicrobiales > Nitrobacteraceae > Bradyrhizobium > Bradyrhizobium sp. 2TAF36. Next base: position 2,125 of record NZ_JBFRFR010000212.1, read on the forward strand.
CTTATTCTCTGGATCTTCGCAAGCGTGTCGTGTCCGCGAT
>NZ_JBFRFR010000213.1:0-2147 GCF_052114925.1 Bradyrhizobium sp. 2TAF36
TTCCTTCTCGCTGCAGCCGCCCAGAACCTCCGGGCCCAGAACCTCCGGAAACTAGCCAAGCTGATCCCAGCGCCGCAGCCAAAACCGACCTAAGAGGCGGTCGGTTCGCGCTGCGAATTGCGGCCGTCTTGCTCGAAGACCGACTTCTTCAACGGAATCGGCCCAAAGCCGGCGTGYAGCAATGTCGGCTTCAACGTCGCCCTCTGAGAGCAATGCGGACGCGAGACTTGCAAGGGTTCCTTCACCTTGATCTAGGGATACATCCGAATAGGCAATAGCCGAACATCGCTTCGCGCTGGAGAGTGAGGCCGCTGCTGCTGGGGGCGAACCGGAGATATCCGATGGGTGCGGCAGGCCGGCGCTTTGCGCATATGAAGAGAACTCTTCGCGTCCGGGCGGTCGTTGTTGGCGTGCTGGAAGAGTTGCCGTTTATCTGCCCGGTGGTGGTCGCAATCGGCTCGCTGGTCATGATCGGCATCACTCTTTACAAGGATTGGCCGCAGTGAGCCGCGTTACACGGCCGGAGTTGCTTTTGCGACCTCAGTATTGAGGTGTTCCTCTAGGCGGGCCGACGACCATGCGCTCGTTAATCTCTTCTCTGTGGATTGCGCGCRCAAACTTCTATATTTGCAGCTTTCAATAGTGCGCACTCAAATCGAAGGTGCTTCTCTGTGGAGAAGGAGAGGCTGATCGATGACCCAGTTCAATTCTGTCTTTGTCGCGATTGCTCTGGCGCTCACTGCCTACTTTGCCGTAGCCGCTTGGCAAGCTACAGCAGATGATCGCCGCGATCAGGCTTATATTCATAGGATGGAACCATCTGCGGCGTTAACGCAACAGTAGCGGAGGAACGTGCATCGGCCATCATTTGTGAGCGGTCAGGGTGTCTCAGCCCGGCTAGGATCGCCGCGATGGCTGGACGAAAACCGATCTTACCTAACGATGTTTTGCTAATAGTTGCGATCAACGTTGTCGTCGCGGTTGTGGTCTATTACTTGATCGTACTTTGGGGATTGATGGAGGGCTGAGGCAACAATCGGACAGGCGGGTGAGCCTGCCAACCTCAACGTGACTGGCTCACGTGCGGCCTCCCACATCACAATTAAACCGTGATCCGGCAACGGCCGCTGCAGCGCCTTCGCCTCGTCCCAAGGCGCGCGCATCCAGATATCGCAAGCCTCGACAGCGCGGTGAGAAAGTATTGATGGCGCCGTTTGTGTTCAGACTTAGCTCATCCGCGCCTTGGTATCCCGCAACCTCCGAACGTAATAGCCTTGTCTCTGAACGGCCAACCTAATCTCGTCGCTGACCCTAGAAACTCTTCTTTTGCTCTTCCGCCATTTGCTCGATGAACCGAATGCCGGGATCGGAGAGCCTTTGCTTAAGACGAGAAAATCACGTTTATGATTGAAATAGATTTCAAACATCTTTACCCCCGACCGACTAGCTTAATGTCTCGGACGTCTGCACGGCAATTGATGTGCAGCGCGGTAAATCTGCCGCCGAACTTCAAATCTAGACGCGATCCGACGCAAGCCCGCCCCCCTGTGAACAGCGGGGATGATGCTGCGCAATTAATCCTCCAGCAGCAATTTCTGCTTGTATGTTGTTCGCATGTCACGCTCACACACCCGCTCTCTTCTTGATCAGTACGAATTAGTGATCGACGAGATCGTCGCCGATTGTGACGGTGACGTGCGTGGCGCGCTTATGGCATTGATGCTTGTCAACGAGCAGCTAGAGCAACGATTGGAGCGGTTAAGCGCTCAATTAGATGATCAGTCAGAGGATCATCCGCCAAAGGAATTTGTTACTGGCCGCCGCGGCTCGCTCCACTGAAGAAATCTTTCTCGAGTATGAGCGGCCGCCGACGAGAGTAGTCGGGGGCGAAGCCCGATTAAAGCGTTGGATCGGGCTCCCACACGGCCTGCTAGGCGATCAGGCGAGGAAGCCGTAATCCGGTCTCCGCTTGCGTCGCAAGCTGCTGGGTGCCGATGATCCGCCGCAGTTCCGCCGCGACGCCCTCCAGCACCGCGCGCTTCTCCTTCATCCGCTTGGAATGGTTGTAGACCTTGCCGGTGACGGTCGGCACGACGACCTCGGCCTTCTTGCTCGCGGCGTGGTCGAGACATTTCGCGATCCACGCA
>NZ_JBFRFR010000214.1:0-1945 GCF_052114925.1 Bradyrhizobium sp. 2TAF36
GTGTTTCCAGCAGAACCGTCTCGAATCCTGCTCTTTGCAGCCTCGCATGCAGCCATTGCGACAGTGGCCCAGCCTCCAGCCCGATCCGATTCACTGCAAAGCCAAGCGTCTCGAAAAATTCGACTAAGGCGTCGGGTTCGCTTGCGACCATTACGCGAATGACCTTCGCGAGTTCATCCGAATACTCCGTGAGAAGATGAATTGACTGATTGGCACCGGGCTCAAACACGCGATCGAGCGCGGCTGGTTGTGGAAGCACGAAAGCGGCACCTACGTAAAGCTGATGCCGCCTGGTGAAGATCTGCTGACTAGAGAATAAGATACTGGTCGGCCGCCAACTGAGGCGCCTTACTTTTTAGGCGGCTGCAGTATGCCCTTTATCAAATCCTGGAGGTCTGCCAATTGCATCGGGTCAACGTCATCGCATCGGACACATTGAAGTTTGCGGACGCCGTTTGGACCGATCAGCAGGTGCATGGGCTTATTGCATAGCGGGCAGCGGGGCGGGTCCGGAGCCATAGAAGTGCTCCTCGATCAGGCGGGAGCGCGACACTCTCGGTCACCGGCAAGTGCCCAGGACGGAACGATGATGAGGGAACTAAATTCCAGTTCCGTTCGAGAGTCGAGTTAAATCGAACCGTGAGCTGGCGGAGTTAAGGGCCGGATTTTGAAGGCAAGCCCCCGCAATTTGCGCTCTCGAAAGGAGCTACGGCCCCAGCCATTGGCAGCTGGAGCCGTGCTGTCATCACGCTTCCGAACCTTACGGGGAAAGGCCAGAAGCGACTCGAAAATGCTCCGAACCTGGAGAAGGTTCCTGACCTGTCTTAGCGGCTCGTTAAATAATCATGAGCATTCTTCGGCTTCGGGACGGGGCCGTGAGGACATACGCGGCCTTGTGCTTGGGGTGAAGGCCCGCCAGCTTAGCCACCCCCCCCCCCGGCGGGCCTTCCCTCACCTTGTTACCCTTCGATTCACATTTGTAGATACCGGAACCGGGGCTGTGACCGGCGGGCCTCCGTTGTAGGCAGCGGCGCGCAGGATGCCAGCGAGCAAATCCCCCTGGTAAGGCACGCCATTTGCTAAGCCGAGGCGTGGCGGATCGGACGGGCCCCGGTGATTCTCGAGAAAGAGCGCCGGGCCTTTTATTTGCGCGGCTTGCACAATATTTTGGCGAGCCTACTAAGCGGTTGTTTGCTTCAGTGATACAGGTCCTTGGAGCGACACCTCATCCGCGAGCCTCGCGCCATCCACCCGCGAGCCCCTGCTTGGCTATGCCAGCAGGGGCTTTGCCTTTCGCATTGTCGCGGGCAATCCCGATGCCTCTTTTTACCTACAAGCTTATTGATACGCATTTCGTTTCGGACTTCGGAGCGCATGATTTGCCTAGCGAAACGGAAGCCCAAATAGAAGCCATCAAGCTCGCTCGTTCGTTACGCGAGACCCGACCCGAACTAGTGGGGAAAGGGTACTCCATCTTTGTAATCGATGATGACGACGCCGCCATTTGCGTCATTCCGCTCGACGCTGCTTGGTGACGGAGGGCCTCTGCCTTTTGATTCTTTCAAGCCATGTGCAGGCGCAGCCTGCTGCCTGTTTTACGATTGAGGGCGGGCGGAGCTTCGCCCTTGTTCAGCTTCTCGGCCACAACCTCCGCCGTTGAATGAGAGAGTCCAGTTAAAGGCGTCTCGTCCGGCGTGACTGCAGGCTGATCTGTCGAAGTGTCCAGCACTGTGAATCTGCCGTTCTTGGGATGCTCGTACCGAACGACAAAGCGGTCTGCCATGAGGATCGCCCTTTTGTCAATCGGCCCTTTAATTGCGGTTTGTTGTCAAGCTACCATTCTTCCTCTCTCCAGTGACACGCCGGTAGCGATTGCTCCGTCGGAGCTGGTCAGGTTGCGGAGACGGAGCGATCGCGGATGGCGAGACGATTGCCTAGCGGGATT
>NZ_JBFRFR010000215.1:0-1940 GCF_052114925.1 Bradyrhizobium sp. 2TAF36
ATGATACGGCATCCAGGCAACGCCCTTGCCGACCCGCTCGGTCACCACCGCTTTCATACGGGCTCTTGAACTGTTCTCCGCGCCGGTCACCCAGACCCAACCGCCATCGACGATGCCGCGCTCGGCTGCGTCCGCCGGATTGATCTCGACGTACATGTGCTGCTTCAGTTCGGCGAGCCACTTGTTGGAGCGCGTCTCTTCGCCGCCGCCCTCATACTCTACAAGCCTGCCCGAGCTTAGGATCAGGGGGAATTGCTTGGAGATACCGCGGTCGACGGCTGCCCTTTGTACGCTGAAGCCGATGTTAGGCACACGGAATTGCTCGGCGTCGGGCAAGGTCGGATAGTCTGCGACGAGATCCGGACGCGGTGTATAGATCGGCTCCCGATGCACCGGGATCGGGTCGGGCAGATTCCAGGCGATCATGCGCGCCTTGGCGTTGCCATAGGGCGAACAGCCATGCTCGATTGCGACGCGCTGAATGCCGCCGGAAAGGTCGAGTGACCAGGACACCGCATCGGGATTGGCGGGATTTACCCGCTGGATGACCTCCATTTCCTGCGCACTGAGATCCTTGTCCCAGCCGAGCTTCTTGAGCACGGCGAGCGTGAATTCAGGATAGCCGTCCTTGATTTCTGAGCCGACTGAATAGGACCCTTCGGCGAGGAGATTGTCGTGATCCTCCCTCTCGACTTCCTGCCCCTTTTCCATCACCTTGCGTTTGACGATACGCTCGACCCCGAACCGGGCGCGGAACGTGCCGCCGCCTTCCTTCACCGAAAGATTGGTGTTGTAGAGGATCGGCGTACCCGGGTGCCTGAACTCCGGCGTTCCCCAGCACGGCCATGGCAGGCCGTAATAATCGCCACCAACCTCCGGATCATCCTTCGGCGCCCGCATGGTCACCAGGTCGAACTTGGCCTGATTCTTCATGTGAGCCTTCAGCCGTTCGGGAGACTGTCCGCAATAGCCCGTGGACCAGCCGCCACGATTGATCTCGCGCAGAATGTCTTCCGCCGATACTACATTGTTTTCGACCTTGATGTTCTTGAACATCTGCTCCGCGAAGCCGAACTTGCGCGCGAACAGATACATCGTGTCGTAGTCGTTTTTCGATTCGAACACCGGCTCGACGATCTTCTCGCCCCATTGCAGCGAACGGTTCGAGGCCGTACGCGAACCGTCCATCTCAAAGCTGGTGCAGGCGGGCAAAAGATATCTGCCGTTCTTCCGCTCCGAGAGAACCGACCAGGCGGTCGGATAGGGATCGCAGACGACCAGCAATTCGAGCTTCTCGATCCCGCGAACCGCTTCCGGCATTCGCGTAATGGTGTTGACGCCATGCCCCATGATGAACATCGCCTGAACCGGCTCAGGCTGACTGATCTGTTCTTTCGGCAGCAAGGTCGCATCGAACCACCGCGTGCTCGGGATGCCCGGTGTTTCCATCAGCTTCTTGTTGGGAAAACGAGACTTCATCCACTCGTAATCCACCTCCCACACCCGGCACCAATGCCGCCAGGCCTCTTCTGCCAGACCGTAATAAAGCGGCAGCGACGTTACATCGAGGCCGAGATCGGTGGCACCTTGCACATTGGTATGACCACGAAAAATGTTGGCGCCGCCCCCGGCGTGCCCGACATTGCCGGTGGCGAGTAGCAGAATGCAGCTCGCCCGGACATTCGCCGTGCCGGTCGTAAACTGGGTCTGTCCCATCGCCCAGATCAGCGTCGCGGGCTTTTGCTTGGCGAAGATTTCAGCGACGTGCTTGACCTGTGCTTCGGGCAGACCGGTGACGCGCTCAACTTCCTGAGGCGTCCACTTTGCCACCTGTTTACGGACTTCATCAACGCCATAGACGCGCTGGCTCAGGAATTCCTTATCCTCCCAGCCGTTTTCAAAAATGTGCCAAAGCATCCCGTAGATGGTGGCAATATGGG
>NZ_JBFRFR010000216.1:0-1807 GCF_052114925.1 Bradyrhizobium sp. 2TAF36
CCGCCGGAAAGTGCCTCCAAAAGCGCAATATCGCGTCGCGATACCCACTTTGGCCAGTCATTGGACGCTCCGACGCGAGACATCGGCCGCCTGCAACGATTGGCGACCACGGCCGCGTGCCGACCTATCCGTTTGCACACACCCAAGACCCGGAACGGACATATCGAAATCAAAATAGACCGAAACGGACGAGAAGCACCGCGACTCAACTACGGGAGTCCTTTTGTCACCGTAAAGGGATTGAACCCACGTTCCGCGAGGGCAGCCCACGAAGCTGCGCCAAGATGTGACAATCGGAAATAGAGCCGCGGTTTGGTCGGATCGGTGTCCAACACGAACCCGGTCGGCAACTCGCGGGCAGTTGTGGCATAGAACCCACCATCCGGCGACCTCTGGGATTCGACTACAGCGATCAACGAGTCTGCTCTCCCAGTCCTGCCGAGCAATTTCATCAAGAGAGCCATTTGGCCCGTTCCTTCGGTCCACACACCGTCTCGGTCTTCACCGTAAGAAAAGCCCTCATCGACACTCATTCGCTGTTCGGCGGTCGTAATTGCCGATGCAAATTTCTCGACCGCTCCGTGGAGCGCTATTAAAGGCCAGACCTGAGCATCGAGAGCCAAAATCGGATTGTGCGTGACACCGTCTTCAGCGGTACCTGCGGCGAAACAGGCGCATGCCGGATCCCACATCGTATTTACGAAGTACTCAGCGACCGTTGCCTTATCGCGCCAGYGCGAATCCCCTGTACGGATCGCAAGAAGGCCAAACGCGGCGGCGAGGTCAGTATTATGTTCAGTCGATTTCCACGTCCGCACTTCCGGCGTCGGTTCGTGCCCAAACGTACCACCCGTGAAACCGCCAGTACCGCGCGTATCGGCCCATTGCGCGACCCAGGCGCCAAGCCGTGCTGCACCATCGCGGAACCGAGAGCCGGCGTTCACATCATCAAGCGACAGCAACGCCAACATGGCCCATGCCATGTTACCAACATCGCTGCCCACCTGATATCGATCCTCTAACCATTTGTTCTGAGTATTGTCCCACCACCCCGGAAGTTTGACGGGGCCATTCCCCACCACGCCCGCGGCGTAAGCGTTCCGGAGCCGTCCATCATGCCAGGTGCGGTCGTTGTCGATGGCCCAGAGAAGCGCCGAGCCAATCCGATACGCTTTGTCTTGCTCACCGCAACCGACCAACGCGATGGCGGCTACCGCATTGTCATAGAGGTAGGCGGCGCCATGCAGAGGCCCCGATTCGACGGTCGGATAGCTGGGCAGGAACAACGGCCCTGATGGCGGTGCCTTATCAATTAGACCAGCGAGGTATCCGCACGCTGACGTTTTTGGTGCTGTTGAGGCTTGCAGTGGAGCGGAGGCCATCATGATTGCGAAAGTCGCGACGATCCAGGTCTGAAGGCAGAGTCCGCGACAACGGTAGAAGCAACAAGTGATTGGTGCCGGTAGCATTTCGCTGCCTCTCGTGTCTTTTCAACCAAGATAGACTTTAGGACATCGGGAAGAATCCGGTCAGGATCGAGAAAAAAAAGTGCCTTCGTCTTCAATGGCAGCTTATGGCACTTTTCGGACCTGCGGCGGCAGTGTTCCGATGTCCGCTGTTGAGGGTTGAACGGACCTAAATCAGCCGCGCCCGAAGGTCGCCTTTTGACCCTGGCTGTGTGAAAAGCCACGAGTCGGTTACGATTCCTCCGTTTCCTGATGGGGGATGTGGATGGGACGCTTCGTTGAAGGCGCGGACAGATCCCAGCTGACGCTCTTGCCGGAATGTCTGGAGGATTGGGTAGACG
>NZ_JBFRFR010000217.1:0-1678 GCF_052114925.1 Bradyrhizobium sp. 2TAF36
GACCCATTCCTTAATCTTGCCTTAATCTTGTGATGATGGGCCTGGTAACCGTGCAATTCCGGTGCCGGGTTAGGGGCGTGCATGGTGACAAGATTTTCAGGGATAGTGCATTCTCGGTATTGTCCTAAAGTTCATTGCACCAAAGAACAACAATGCCCGAGTTTGGATCTGTTTGGTTGCGGCGCTGCGGCGCAGAAATCTGCCATCGGTCTGCAGCTTAAGACCGGCGCTACGGTGATTGTTGGTGGACGTGTTCAATTTGCTCCCCGAGCTCCAGCGTGACCAGTCGCGCCAACAACGTCGCCGGATACAGTTGCCCGATAACCGCTTCGATGTTGCAGAGGCTCCTCGCCCATGGATGGACGGGCACGATGTCGCCGTATCCGGTCGTCGTCAGCGTGGCAAAGCTCAAATAGAAAACCTTGCTTGCAAGCGATCGGTCATCCACGAACTCGATGCCTTTGAATGCATCGGCGGCCGACAAGCCGAGGAACGTGAACAGGCAGGCAAATCCCACGGCAATCAAAAGATATACGAGGACGGCGCCGACGACACGGTGATAGGTGATGTAGCCTGGACCGAATACGGCCCTCGTAACGACAGATCCAAGTGCTATGGCGATCAGCAACCATGACGCCGCCAGCAGATGCAAGTTGTAGGGCCAAGCGTAGTAATAGCGCTCCAAGAACACGAAGACGTTCGCAATAAGCCCAAGTAACATCATCCCGAGTGCGATCTTGCTCTTCGAGATAATCGCCATGCTCACCATCACAGCAAGCAAGACGGTAATTGCCCCGGCGTGGAGGACAAAATGGCCGGTCGCCTGAAGCGGCGCAAAGACAAATACGATCGATACGAGCAGAATTGTGAGTAGCGTCAGCAGCCAATCGTTGAAGCTCAAGCGCATCCGTTCTCGCAGAAGGTCTACTTTCATGCCGTTCCCCCTGTTGGCTTCCAGCTCCCGGCCTTCGGCATGCGAGGTCATTCCTGCGCAGCCAATAGCCATGCGTCCAGCATTTTACCGGCGCAGGAGCGCTGGTTGATCCACATCAAGGATGTTTGTGGTCGCGTGATTCGCCGCAGCAACGACTCACGATACAAAAATGCACATAAAAAATGGCAGCACATCTGCCGCACCTTCGCGAAGATAAATTCCGGAGAGCGGAGCCGCCGCCTGCGGAGTGGGCAGAACGCGGATCAACGGCGTCTGCGTTGCAAGGACGACGATCCGCCAAACCCGGCGCGCTGCGCGCAGGTGTCTCCGTCGGCGGGGAAGTGTCTGTGCGATGTACGAATAGGCGCCGCGAGACCCGGCGTTCGGATCGTATCCGGACGCCGATCACCAGGTTCTGAAGCCGAACCAGCCGAACTGCCCTTGTCGTGCCGCCAGAAGCATCTGCGGCTGGACGTTTCGCCTCGGTCGAGCCGCAACATGCAACATCTTGCGTTGTCGCTTGCGATCGACGGTTTCAGGCCGGCGTGTATCCGGCTTCGGCAGCATCGCGAAAGAATTCGCCACCGCCGGGCTCTGTGCGACGGTAACGGGCGGTTCGGCCACATCCGACGAAGTTGCGACCTCAGTCGCCTCGGCCACGGGCGCAGCGGCGACGATCACCGGCGATTGGGTATCGAAGACAATACGCTCGGGCCATTTGCGATCTGAGTGGATAAGTATGGC
>NZ_JBFRFR010000218.1:0-1666 GCF_052114925.1 Bradyrhizobium sp. 2TAF36
CCGTTCGTCCCGTTCGTCCGCACGAAGCCTCGGGCTCACGCAGAGCAATCCGGCCCGCCCTTTGCCATTCGCACCCGACGCTGCCGCGTCCACCGCAAGCCCGGCTCGCGACACTGACGACCACATGATCATCCCTCAAGGATGAACCTGGATGGGCGACACATACGCCATTTTCTGAATTTCGGCAACGTGGAATATTTTGTACGATGGGATTTGACATGTTTGCGGTGTTGTGCGCGATGGACGAGTCCAAGTCGAGTGAGCGCAAGTGAAATCGTCTCACCGGTCTCGGTGGACAACCGACGTGCTCGCGAAAGCGACTCCTGACAGATGCGCAGCATCGACCAAGATAGAAATAGGATCTAGTGACTGTCCGCTCACGTCGGCAGCTGACATCGCCCTTCACGCAGAAACTCGACGTGATTTCCTAGCTGAATTCTCCTTCAGATGCAACCTTTGCTAGTCATAGGCTTGCGGATATTGCGCATCCAAGGTTTGGAACGTCGCCCCGGAAATCGGCGATAGTGATCACTCCAATCGGTAGCACCTCGAGTGCGCGAACACGGAACGAATCTGAACCTAGTCTAGCCGACTCTTCTGCGTAGGTGGGCCCTTGCATACCTCGCCCACGCTCGTTCGTTGAATCAAAACGGACCCTTGAAAAAATCAGTTGCTCAAATGGTTGTCGCCGCTGGCCATTGATTGGTGGACGCACCAGGGCTCGAACCTGCGACCGCTGACTAGAGGCAGTTCGCCTATCTCGGTGCGACGCGTCCATATTGGATAGGTCGCAGGCGCAGCTACGCGATGAGCAACGAAGACAGACACTTTTCCGCTACCGACCTGCCGCTTCAGAGAACCCTTGCTCACGCTGGCGGTCGCGCGATTTTTTTTGATCTCCCGGTGCACACGTCGCGCACACGCCGCCATCTAACCAATTGAAAAACCTGAACTCTCGCTCCAATCCATCATGGGCAAGTTTGAGCTAACTCCGACAATCGATATCTGATTGGAGCCAATCAGATAAAGGTTCGTCCCACCAAAGATGATGTAGAAGACCGTCTTTCACCCCTGCCCCATGAGCCCACCGCACGTTCAAATCGTGGAGCCGCCTTCCGCCGCTCCGAACCTCAAGCGGCTTGGGCTTTGCGTGCCATGCGAAATCCGTCGGTTTGCGCGGTGACTAATTTAATCGACAAGCAACAGGGCGGAGAGAGTGTCGGTCAATCCCCATTGAAAGATCAAGCACTCAAGCCGACTTGCGCCAGCTTTTGCAATTCGCGTCTGCCAGATCTATGCGGCGATGGTGGAGACCGTGAACGATCCAAAGGTGGGTACCCTTTTCGTCGAACAGGGCGCCGAGCCGCTGGTGATGGACCCTAAGGGCCTGAAGGATTTCATGACCTTGAAAACACGAAATGGGCCGGGATCATCAAGAAGATCGGCATCGAGCCGATGTGAGGGTCACACCAGGCTCGACTTGCCCCGGCTCAGCACCTCGCCTGCGCCCTTGTCGCCGACGATCTTGCCCTGCTCGTACACCACGCGGCCCCGCGCGATGGTGGTGACAGGCCAGCCGGTGACGTCAAAGCCCTCCCACGGCGTATAGTCCGCGCCGTGGTGCAGGTCGGCCTGCTGAATCGTCTTTGTCAGCTTCGGGTCCCAC
>NZ_JBFRFR010000219.1:0-1663 GCF_052114925.1 Bradyrhizobium sp. 2TAF36
TGACCCTGGCTGTGTGAAAAGCCACGAGTCGGTTACGATTCCTCCGTTTCCTGATGGGGGATGTGGATGGGACGCTTCGTTGAAGGCGCGGACAGATCCCAGCTGACGCTCTTGCCGGAATGTCTGGAGGATTGGGTAGACGAGGGCAACGCGGTCCATGTGATCGATGTGTTTGTCGAGGCGCTCGACCTGCATGGAATGGGATTTGAGCGTGTGATCGCCAAGGAGACGGGCCGGCCCTCCTATCATCCAGCAGTCCTTCTGAAGCTTTACATCTACGGTTATCTCAATCGGGTGCAATCCAGTCGCCGCCTGGAACGTGAGGCGTGCCGCAATGTCGAGGTGATGTGGCTGATCGGGCGCTTGGCTCCCGATCACAAGACGATCGCCGATTTCCGGAAGGATAATGGCGCGGCGATCCGGAAGGTTTGTGCGAAGTTCGTTGCGCTATGCCGGCAAATGGGCCTGTTGCAGACCCCAAGCGTCGCAATCGATGGCAGCAAGTTCAAGGCAGTGAACAACCGCGATCGCAACTTCACGCATGCCAAGATGGCGAGGCGGATGGCGCAGATCGAGGAAAGCGTCGGTCGATATCTGCGTCAACTCGATAGCGCCGATCGGCAGGAGCCATCGGAAGCGATCAGCATCAAGACGACGAGGATCAAGGAAAAGATCGCTCGGCTGAAGCAGGAGCTGAGCCGCCTGGAAGTGCTTGATGCGCAGATGCGCAACACGCCGGATCAACAGATATCGCTGACCGATCCGGATGCCCGTTCGATGGCCACCAGCGGACGCGGATCGGGTGTCGTCGGCTACAATGTCCAGGTCGCGGTGGACACCGAACACCATCTGATTGTTACGCATGAGGTCATAAACGTCGGCAACGACCGTGGGCAGCTTGCTCGGATGTCGAAGCAAGCCAAAGAAGTGCTCGAAGTGGACAAACTCGAGGCGGTCGCCGACCGTGGCTACTTCGACGGAGAAGAGATATTGGCCTGCGAAGAGGCTGGCGTTGCAGTCACGCTGCCCAAGCCCATGACGTCGAACGCCAAGGCGGAGGGTCGGTTCGGCAAACAGGACTTCGCCTACCTGCCTGATGAGGACGTTTACCGCTGCCCGTCCGGCCAGCTGCTGCCCTACCACTACACCAACATCGAGCACGGAATGACGCTGCGCCGTTACTGGTCGACAGCAGCGTGCCAAGGCTGCGCGATCAAGAGCCAATGCACGCCGTCAAAGGAGCGCCGCATCACGCGCTGGGAGCATGAGCATGTGGTCGAGGAGGTCCAGAGACGGCTCGATTCCAATCCCGACGCCATGCGGACGCGGCGCGAGACGGTCGAGCATCCCTTCGGCACGATCAAGGCCCGTATGGGTGCGACCCACTTCTTGATGAAGCGCCTACGGAATGTCGCCGCTGAGATGGCGCTGCATGTTCTCGCCTATAACCTCACACGGGTGATGAACATCGTCGGCAAACCGCGCCTGATTGCAGCCATCCGCGCCGCTTGAAGGCCGGAAAGTGCCTCCAAAAGCGCAATATCGCGTCGCGATACCCACTTTGGCCAGTCATTGGACGCTCCGACGCGAGACATCGGCCGCCTGCAACGATTGGCGACCACGGCCGCGTGCCGACCTATCCGTTTGCACACACCCAAGACCC
>NZ_JBFRFR010000220.1:0-1591 GCF_052114925.1 Bradyrhizobium sp. 2TAF36
TGTCCGACCCGGAGACATGGGTAACAGAACGTACCTAAGACATAGGTGACAACCACGTGCCGTTCGGGTTGTCGAGGGGTTGCAAGGTCATTTCCTCCAGTGGTCGTTTGAACTGACGCGGAACGCCCATCCGGGGGTGGCGGAGCGTAGCGCATTCATGGCACGGCCATTATTGCTCGGCACGCGCTGTCGCCGTCAACCCCGCGCGCCAAAGGCGCGGCCCCTCCGGGCTTCGGGGGTTGACCGCTCAGCGCGGCCAAGCACGGACTCCCATGCCAAGAATGAAAAAAAGCGCGTCTTGGTCAGAGCGCCGAGGTCGTAGCTGAGACATCGGTGACGGGCTTCTTCGGGCCGAACGGGTTGTCGAGGGGCTGCAAGGTTTTCTGCTCCAGGTCGAAATATCCGAGGTCGTAATGCATGAAGCTGACGAGCCAAATGCCGTCGTCGACTTCTTTGATGCCGAGCTTTTGGCCGGCCAGCACGGTGGAGATGTTGATCTTCTTGCGATGCAAGCAGAGGCGGCCGCAGGCGGTGACGACGACATCGCGGTCATGGAAGGGATAGGTCAGGTCCGGCAGGCCGGCATAGGCGCGCGCTGAGGCAGTGTAGAGCTCGGCAGGGCACTTCATGTCGAGCGCCTCGTGCGGACGTTCGGTGTTGAACTCGCGGAGGAAAGCATCGAAGCGCTCCTGCTGCTGCAGGCTGTTGACACCCGGTGGCCGGGTCGCCTCCTTCTTGAGGGTCAGATGCATGCGCTCGTGGCGGCCGTTCTGCTGCGGACGGCCTGGCTTGATGCGCTCGATGGCGATGCCGAGCCTGAGCCACCAGACCGACAGCTTCGACAGGTTGAACAGGGCATTGGGACTGGCAAAGGGCACGCCGTTGTCGGAGCGAATGGCAAGCGGCAGGCCGCGCTCGCAGAACAGGCGCTCGAAGGCGGTAATGGCAGGGTCTTCGCGGGTCGAATCGAGCGCTTCGCACAACAGCAGGAAGCGTGAGGCGTGATCGCTGACCGTCAACGGAAAGCAATAGCGGCCATTGCCGAGCTTGAACTCGCCCTTGAAGTCGGCGCACCAGAGATCATTGGGGGCCACCCCCTGTGACAGCGGCGTGCCGCGCGCACGATGGCGCGGTCCGCAACCGCGTTTGACCAAACCGTGCCGATCGAGAACCGCGTGGATCGTGCTCTTGGCCGGCACCCGAACATCGCCATCCAATCGCCGAACCAGGAGCTCGCGGATCTTGCGCGCGCCCCAATGTGGCTTCGCAGCCTTGAGCTGGACAATCAGGGTCTCGATCTGAGCCGGCAACTGGTTGGCATAGCGTATCGGGCGTTTGGAGCGGTCACTCAGCGCCTCAAGCCCGTGCTCCTTGTAACGGTCAAAGATCTTGTAGCCGGTCTTGCGCGAAATGCCGAACTCCCGGCACACATCCGTCATCGCCTCCCCGTCCAGGAGACGAGCGACAAAGCGCAGACGCTCTTCCATCACCGAACTCGCTTTCCACGGCATCGACACCTCCCGCGGAACAAAAGCGGAAAGTGTAACCCATGTGTCCGGTACGTTCTGTCACCTATGTCTCGGGCCGCTCA
>NZ_JBFRFR010000221.1:0-1554 GCF_052114925.1 Bradyrhizobium sp. 2TAF36
CGCCGAATCCGCGCAATCGCCGAATCCGCGCAATCGTCTCCACGATCAGCATCCTCGACCACCTGCTTCATTCCAAAGCAGGCAGCGCAACAGACCAACCTATAGGGGGTCAATTTTGGACGCCGATCCCCCGGCTTAGGGGGTCAATATTGCAGGCCGAATGACACTCAGGGCCGTGCGGGAGCTGCTTCGCTTGCTCTCTTAGGCGTTCGGCGGTCCCCGTGACAACGGGCTCGGGAGCGGCTGACGATCTCTTTTCGCGCCATCCGACCTCTCCCCGTGTTGGTCGGTGGAAGCCGGTGTGCCGCGAAGCTCGCCCGGCTGCACACCGACGACGGCCGGCTCCGGTTGAAGAAACGATCAAGCCGAGGCGATGCGGCGTCAAGGCCGATTGGAGGGGATTGACGATTGCGATGGTTTGCCAACGGCAATTTGCGCGGCGGATCCAACCGATTTTTCAGAAACCCGTTGGGAAGCGAACGCCGGAATCGCTGTCGGGAGATTTGCGATGCCGCGCAGGTCGGCTGGCGCGGCGAGGATCGGGTTTGAAAATACCCCGATCAAATCGCGGGTTCGCCCGATTTCCAGGCGTGGAATTTTTAAAAAAACGGCTCCGGCGCATGGCTGGGGCTGGGGCTGGCTGGCGTCTCAAAGAGCGCCAGAGCCGTCACATCTCCGTCGCCGATTAGGGAGCAAGGACAGCGGAGGCGACAGCAATATTAGGCTGTATTACCATCGTTTGCATGTGCAGATTGTGCCATCCGGCGTACCGAAAACGGAAAGCCTATTGCCGCTGGTGAAGTCACTGGAACCAATGTGGCAGACCAGGTTTTCAAACATAATTGGCGCAATTCGGGTGCCTGAAGGGATTGTCCGACTAATGCCAAGATGGAAAGAGGAATGGACTGAGCAAGAGGTGGAGAAGCTCAGGTCGCTGGCGGCTACAATGCCACTCACGCTGATCGCCAAGGAACTGAACCGAACCGTTGGAACCGTGCTGGCCAAGGCAACCTACGAGAAGATCAAGATCATCGTGCACACACGGAGCGGACGCGCCTAAAATCACGCGCGTCGCGACCGAAGGAAACGGATGAAGGTGTCTTCGTGGCAGGGGTCACGTCGTTGGATCGACGCCAGTTGTCATACTTGCGCTTGCTGTTTTTCTCCGGTGGTGCGCCAGGTAGCTTAGCAGAAACGACCCGTCAGCCGCCGATGCCCATCATTGATCCCGCTAGCGCACAATCGTTAAACGAACTCACACAGGAGCCGATCCGCTGCAAGACTGGACGCGACGTTGATCTCACTGCGTTGCCGCACGCCTCCACCACCTTTGTCCATGACCTGGCTGGCAGGCTCCGCTGCAACAAATCTGCTAAGGCGGGACGACGCCCTTCCGTAACGCTGCTGCGATTCGCACACCGCCCTCGCCCTGCTCCTCCCGAGACGTGACGATGTGCAATCTCTTGTCTGATTGCGGTTGCTGGCACAAGGGTTCAGCTCGTTACCGACAGCCTGCGAGGCTCGCTCTTGTCTACGAGGTCGACGTTCATAGCC
>NZ_JBFRFR010000222.1:0-1550 GCF_052114925.1 Bradyrhizobium sp. 2TAF36
ACATGGAACGAGTTTTTGCCGATATCGATGCCGATCACGGCGATCGCGGTATTGAGTGTCTGGGACATGGCGTGCTCCTTGTCTTGGCGCCCCTGGCCAGCTTATCGCTGGCGGGGCAGGAGCACGGCCGGACCATCCCATTAGCAGACTTTCACCGGCCTGATTACACTTCCAAGGCGCCACCTTTTGTCTGTACGATAGTTCGGCTTGGCTGAGGGCCGCATGAAACGGCGCAAGTTCATCACGGTTGTTGGGGGTATGGCTGCAACGTGGCCGTTCGCAGGTCATGCTCAGCAATCGACCAAGCTTCATCAGATCGGTGTGCTTTCACTCGGCCGCGGTGACAAGTCCGACGCAAGTCTAAAGACTCTCGATGCGTTTGTGCCGGCATTGCGTGTGCTYGGCTATACTGAAGGAAGGAATGTCGCGTTTTACCGTAAATTCGCAGACGGCGATGAGGACAAGCTCAACGAGTACGCGCAGGAATTCGTGACGCACCGCGTCGACGCAATTGTTGCTTTGGCTACCCCGGCCGTCCGCGCAGCCAAGAAAGCGACTTCCACCATTCCGATTGTCGGCATAGGCATGGCAGATCCCGTCGACGACGAACTCGCTTCCAGCCTGGCGCGGCCGGGCGGCAATGTCACCGGGACGGCATTTCTCGGCCCGGAGTTGGTGTCCAAACGGCTTCAACTGCTTAAGGAGATCGTTCCCGGTCTCTCTCACGTTGTCGTTTTGTGGCACCCTCGTGCATACGGTGAGCGCACAATGAAGGGGATGCTGAACGAGATTGAGAGCGCCGCCCGATCTCTCGGAGCAAGCCTTAAACTTGTGCCGGCGGATAGCCCCGCCGATCTCGAAAGAGCGTTTGCGGAGTTGGCCAAAGCGCGAGCGGATGGTCTCGTCGTGTTTCCTAGTCCGATGCTGTACAGCCAGTACTCTCGGATTGTACCCTTTGCCGAGAAGAACCGCCTCCCGACGATCTACGCCGCCAGAGAGGGCGTGGAGCTCGGTGGCCTTGTCTCTTACGGGGTCAACCTGCCTGACCTGTCACGCGCGACCRCTATCTATCTGGACAGAATACTCAAAGGCGCAACGCCGGCCGAGTTGCCGATACAGCAGCCAACCAAGTTCGAGCTGGTTGTAAACCTTAAAGCGGCCAAGGCGCTTGGTTTGGCGGCTGGTCGAGACTCTCTCCTGACCGCCGACGAAGTGTTCGAGTGAGCAGCCAGAATGTCTGCGATTGGCCCCGTTGAGAAATGCCGCCCCTCACG
Organism: Bradyrhizobium sp. 2TAF36; assembly: GCF_052114925.1. Lineage (NCBI taxonomy): Bacteria > Pseudomonadati > Pseudomonadota > Alphaproteobacteria > Hyphomicrobiales > Nitrobacteraceae > Bradyrhizobium > Bradyrhizobium sp. 2TAF36. The sequence goes on from NZ_JBFRFR010000222.1 coordinate 1,275, forward strand.
ATGAATGTCGGTTTTCGGGGGGCGGTCTCAACTGATCGACGCAACACTTTATCTTAGAGGAAAAGATGGAGTGTTGGATGGAACGGAGATTTCATAGAGGTTTCACTGCGGCAGAAAAGACGGAGTTATGGGACCGGTGGAAGCGCGGGGAGTCACTGAAGGCGATCGGGCGAGCTTTTGGTAAGCAGTCATCGTCGATCTATTTTCTAGTTGCTCCGCATGGAGGGTTTCGTCCTGCGGAGCGGCRTCGCTCCAGGCTGGCATTGACGCTTGCGG
>NZ_JBFRFR010000223.1:0-3886 GCF_052114925.1 Bradyrhizobium sp. 2TAF36
GCACAGATCGGCGACCGACACGCCGGCCTCATGCTCCTTCAAGATCCCGATGATCTRCTCTTCCGAAAAGCGGCTGCGCTTCATGCTCTGGTCCTTGTCGTGGGCCAGAACGAACTTCAAACTGGATTAAACCCGCGGGGCAAGGTCACCTTCAGTCGAACACCCCGTTCCAAAAATGGAGTCCGGACAACTACCGGCTTGCGGTTTTCTCCGCATTGAAATCTAGAGACGAGCATGGCACGGCTTAGGTTCCAGCCCCGCAATGCTCCCGGCTGCCGCTCCAATTGGGGATTAGAGCGCCGGGAGTGCTAGGGCCTCCGGTGCGAACCGGCGGTCCCGTCAGTCGCCTTTCCATTCGCCTCAACGTCTATAGCAACGGTACCGTGGCTTACAATCCTAAGGCGAATTCGAGGACGTTGTCGCAACCATCGCCGCGTTGACACTGTTGGGTGTCGCAGAACATTCTCTCCGAGAACTGAGCGTTTTTTCCGGGCGAGTGTCAGAGCTTCATCGCCGAACGAATCCGTCACAACGGGCCTAGAGTGCGGTTCGCCGCAACCGCCATTGGGCGAGGCTCTGATGTCTGACGACGGCGCACTCAAGAAGGAAATCGACGCTCATCAGCAGCAGATGACAGAGGCTGAACGTAAACTTTTGGTCGGCCTCGAAGAGTTCATCAAGGGCAAGGTCGCGCTAGGCGTGCCCAGAGAGCGCGCCTACGCCATAGTTGCGGAGATACTCCCGTAAGCTCGAGAGGTCAGAACACGCGATCTACGCCGCGCGTTTAGGGTCGTCTAAGGCGTCCCGGGAGAGCTAGGCCCGCCAGCGTGACCAGCGGGCTGGTAGCGATCGTCAGGCGCAGTCGCGACCTCCGCGGGGTACGATCGAAGTACTGGCTCGTGGAGCTTCGCGCTTTGTCAATGTCCGAAAGGAGGTTCCAATGCGTACTCCGGCCTTGGCGATTTTGGCAATCGGGATGGCATCAACAGAGCCGGCGGCAGCTCAGACGTATAATCCGGCCTATCCGGTTTGCCTGCACGTTTACCGCACGGGGGCCAACTATTACGATTGCAGCTACACATCGCTGCCTCAGTGCAATGCTTCGGCATCGGGCCGCGCCGCAGAGTGCGCCATAAATCCATACTTCGCGGGCGTGGAAAACCCCGCAGCTTATCGGCGGCACGGCCGCCGCGCCTACTAGGACAGTTGCGAGAGACGCCCAGCCCGCCATCGTGAATCGGCGGCCCTTTGCTTTTCCACACCCACGACGCGCCGTAGCTCGCGCGCGTAGCCGGCGGGAGTTGACTTGAAGGTTTAGCGACCGGGCTCCGATCGCAGGTGAGATCCTGATAACGGAGTTAGACTTCACCGTGGCAGGCGCTGTTCAGCCGCGCCAGCGTGCGACAGACGGCCCTTATTTGCCCTTCCCTTCGCGTCGATCGCCTCAAGCTCCCTCTCGGTCCACGCACCGCGCACCGGCGGCGTTAGCAAATTCTCCGCAAAGCTGTCGCGCATAACGCTAGAAGCACCTGACGCGAATTGTGTCGACTCCCAGGTGAAAAGGATGTCTAGTCGCTCGCATCACCGCCCCGCCCATGGCCTCCGTCGGTGATGAGAACGCCAGTTGCGCTCCCGCCTAATCAAACAGGGGGCACCGTATGAAGCGGAACAGTAGAGTTCTCCGTTCCTGTAACCACAAACTCGAAATAGTTTTGCTCGTCGCTTTGCTGAGTATGATCACTTGGCTTTGGCTCGCCATCTGATCGCAATGTGGTGCATCCTCATCACCGTGGAGCCCCGCGGTGATGGGCCTCAACGGTTCATGCCCCGGAACGGTTATAGGTTCCATCAAATTAGGGACACCTCGCAGACGTCCCTATGGGAAAGGCCGCAGCGCGGTTCCAGCCCCCCCACTGCGGCCATCCCGGACAAATTAGAAAATGGTGCTTAAATCTCGCCGGTGTTCTCACAGTAGAACACCCCGTTCCGTAAACGGAATCCGTAATACTACCGGAAAGCGATATTCCAGCCATTGTCACTTGAGAGCGAACATGGCACACTTCGCTTTCCAGCCCCAATGCTCCAGGCTGCCGATTCAATTGCGGATCAGAGCGCCGGGAGTGCCTAGGCCCGCCAGCGTATGCCGGCGGGCCTTGTCGTTTTAACGCTCAGCCGGCGGCGATGCGTCGCGAGCCGTTGCCGATCGCGCTCCCGATCCACCGGGCGCCCTCTTTGACCCATGGCGATATATCGGACATACTCGCGCTATGGTTGCTTTGGATGAGATCGAACGAAACGCAGCACAGGCGCAATTAAAACGCCTGGAAGGCCTCGTTGAGGATATACGCAAGGCGCTTGGTGGCCCGAGCAATGCCAGCGAGAAGGTGGCATGGCTCAGGGAATTGCTCGCCGTTCAAGGGTATCGCGTCGACGGCCACTAGGCCCGCCCGCGTGAACCGGCGGGCCATGATCGCGAGTTAGCCAACCCTTAGATTCTCCGCGCTGCTCTTGCCACGCTTCCGATCTACCTGGACCTCATAAGAAATCTTTAAAGGGGGGTGCTATACGAGGGCGGCGGCCCAACCATGTTTGCACGGATCGGAGTTATACGCGCATTGAAGCGCCGCCCTTAGACGCGCCTCAACTTTCCGGCTTCGCTTTCCAGCCGCTCGGCCGCGTTTCGATAGTTTTGGGCCATCTCTTCCAGAGCTTCCCGGCCGAGACCCGGAAGGCAGAGCTTCGCTTGCTCCAGACACAGCCGCTACATGGCGCGAAAATATGCGCTCGATTCTCGTCTGCTCACGTGCAATATGACCTAATTCAGCACATATCCAATAGCGGGAAACTGGAACTCAGCGCAACCTGAAAATCGGCTCGCCAGCGTGAACCGGCCGGTCTCGGAGATCCTGAGCGTGCAGCTTTTAAAAGAATGAACTCGCCCATCTTAGACACGATCAGCGCATGGTTTCAAAATCTCGGCAGTCTTACACCGGGTTCGGCAATGGCAGTCGGCCTCGTATTTCTGGCAATGGCCTTTATCGTGCTCCCCCGTACGCCGCTGATTTGTGCCGCCGGTGCCGCCTTTGGCTGGAAAGTCGCCGGGATCATCCTGTTGAGCGGAACCATTGGCGCCATCATGGCTTTCCTGACGTCCCGCTATATCGCATCGAACTGGTTTCGAAAAAGGCTCGAGGGGAAGCCTAATTTCGGCGTCATTGCACAAGCAGTAGATGAGGAAGGTTGGCGCATTATCGCGCTAATGCGGCTGGGTGTGCCCCTTCCAGGCGCCGTCCAGAACTACCTGTTCGGTCTGACGAGGATTGACATCTCAACCTACTCGATCTCAACCTTCGTTTTCACTGCGCCGCAAGTCTTCCTGTATTCCTTTCTGGGCGCAACTGGCCGAGCCTCGCTTCTCGACGAAAATCTAGGCATCTCGCTGATCGCTATGGCGCTGATCATCGCAATTGTGGCCCTGATAGCATGGCGGGTACGAGTTTTACTGTCGCGGCGAGCGCCGCTGGCCTAGACATGCGAGCGCTCGAAACATGTTCAACGGCGCCGCAGCTTAAGTTGAGAAAGAGCCCGCCGGAGCGAACCGGCGGGCCTTTTGCTTTTAGCCTCAGCCGGCGGCGATGCGACGCGAGCCGCTGGCAGTCGTGCTTACCCTGCGACAGCCGGCCCTCATTTGCCCTTCCCTTCGCGTCGATTTTCAGCCGCGCTGGGTGGCGGCCCGCTCCATGGCGCGATAAAAACGCTGGAATCTCCGGTTTTGTCGCGGCGGAATATCCTGCCCGTCGGCCTCCATGAAAAAGCCCGGCGCGAGGCCGGGCTTATGGTTCTATGGCAGCGTTCTGTGGTGGCGCCGCTACTGCGCCATTTCCTT
>NZ_JBFRFR010000224.1:0-1543 GCF_052114925.1 Bradyrhizobium sp. 2TAF36
CAATGTCGATCTTCATCTCGATGCTCGCCTTCTCCGATCAAGGATTATTGAGGGCGGCGAAACTGGGCGTACTCTTCGGTTCGCTTGTCGCCGCCACACTCGGCCTTGGCTGGGGCGCGACCTACGTTCGACGTCAGTGAAAGCAGCGGCATTCGTTAAGCATTTCCGGTTATGCGGATGCCATGTTGCGGGCGTTGGGGCAGTTGCTGTTGCGAGGTGCGGTAAGCGTTGCGGGCGCCGCTCTGACGGCCCTCTGCATCGCTGGTGTTCTGTCGTTGGTGGCGACGCACTTTCCGACCAAAAAACAAGCAGTCGTCGAAACCATCGCGCTCAAGATCGGTTGCCTACCCAGCCGATGCGGTACGAGGGTGAACACTGAGCATTAGCGGGAACAGCGATGCTTTCTGGGATGGAGTATCCACACTGGTTTATGCTCGCCGGAGCTGTCCTCGTGCTGGCGGGATTAATCGGTTAAGCCCGGCCGCCGGCTTACGCGAGCGATCCGCCCGGCACCAGTAAACCGACGGGATAATCTTCCGCCCGGCGCTTTGCATATCTTTGCCGCGATCCTGCCGCCCCAATTCCCACCGTCGGATCAATTACCGCTCTTCAACGATTTTGCGGTGTCCAGGTGCTTTTGCAACGTATCTATCTGGCCGGAAGCATATTCTCCAGCAGCATCCTTACTTTTCGAGGCCTTTTTGTACTCGGCGATATCCTTTTGATGGTCTGCGACCATGTGAGTCGCGAACATTTTGTCGAAGGCCGCGCCGGACATTTTTGACATCTTGTCATGTTCGGCTTTTTGCTTCGCATTCGGTCCGCTTGGTGCGTTCATTCCCAGTCCCCGGGAAGCTTCTAAAGCCTTCTGATTGGCGGCAGCGTGGTCTGTGGAAAGCATTCTGCCGTACGACTTGACGGCATCGCTTTGGCCGTTCTGCTGTGCCAGCTCTCCCATGCTCACTTCAGCGAAATTGCCCTCGATTGCCTTCTTGAGGAACGTTTCGCTTTGCTTATCTTTCGCAGATGCGTTGGCAATTGACAGCGCCATCAAGGTTGCCGTCCCGAGCGATAAGAGGATTTTGTTCAAGGCACACTCCTCTGAGTTGTTTGTCGATGAACACGCCAATGATAGAAGAGGTTCCAATTGAGCGCCCGGTGCGAACGGGCGCGCGGCCCGGTTGCTAGAGTTGCGAACCACGAGCCATGTTGTTAGACCGCGCCCTCAACACTGAGGGAGCGCCGAGTTGGCTAAGAAGAAAAAATTGGTTCGCCGCGAGTGGACCGCTGCCGACATCAAGGAATTGAAGGCCCACTCGAAGGCTCGGACGCCTGTCGCCAAAATAGCCAAAATGACCAAGCGAACCGAGGGAGCGCTACGTCAGAAGGCGCTCAATCTTGGAATCGGATTGGGGCACCAGCGGTAATTGAAACTCCACCGATTGCATCCGACTGCCAGAATTCGATACTGTTTTAACGCTCGCATCTGCGCGCTCATGTGCAGACTGCTGCGTCCGTCAGGGCTGCCGGAGAGCTTTGCGGC
>NZ_JBFRFR010000225.1:0-1536 GCF_052114925.1 Bradyrhizobium sp. 2TAF36
TTTGAGACCTGGCGAGGGGTACTAAAGATGTCCGCTCACTGGGGCTGACCGGAAGTCGTCTCGGGAGAACCAAACCGACGCGATTGACCCGAAGCAGACCAAGGCTTGGGGAATGGTCACGACAGCCGAACCGTTCGAGTTGGACCAGGACACGGACGCGGAGCGTAACGCCCGTCGTGGTTAGCGCTTAGCCAGTGTTCCTGACCGCCTCAGCTAGAATGGCGTACAGCTGCTGCTTGCTGAATTCCTTGGGCTGCTGCTTCTCTGCGGTGCTTCGCGACACCTTCTTCTCTACTCGACGTACCAGGGCGGCCGACGACGCCGGCCTTGGCTTCGGGGGCGGCCTTATCTTGGGTCTTGCTGTTGGCGGCTTGTGGCCACGCTTCAAGCCCGAACGGGTTAGCATCCCGCAGACCGCGTTACGGCTACACCCGAGACGGCGCGCAATCTGTGCCGCGCTCTGTCCTGCGGCCCAGAGCCTTTTGAGCAGCGCTACGTCTTTCGCATCCCAGCCCATGGAGAGATTATAGCGCGGACTGACCGACACTGGCTAGTCCAGGCCGCTCGCGGGAATCCCTTCTATGGATTCACGACTTGGCTCTACAACGCTGGTGATCTCTCCGCCCAAGCCTTGGTGGCTTGGCAGATTTCCATCGCCCGGGCGTAGGCGGGGCGTGTCGTCGTACGGGCGAGATAGGCACGCTCGACTGAACCCGGGGTATAGTTGCTGGTTCGCAGACCAAGCAGGAGTGCGTAGCTCACTGAAATGTCAGCAGCAGTGAACCGGTCTCCGGCGAGAAATGGACGATTTGCGAGACGCTGGATGACCAATCCCAGCCGGCTATGAAAGGTCTCCAGTGCCCAGATTGTGACCCGGGCGTTTCGCTCTGCTGCGGGGGCGAATGCGCGACCGACGATGACGGCGTTCATTGGTCCAGCGAGCCCGGCCTCTCCCAAATGGAGGAATTGCAGATAGGCGGCGAAAGCCGGATCATCCGGGGCGACGGCGAGCGGGCTCGGGCCGTGGCGGGCGAGCAGGTATTCGAGGATCGCGATCGACTCGACCATGATCATCTCGCCGTCCTGCAGCGCCGGGATAAAGCCGGCGGGGTTGATCGCAAGAAAATCGGGATCATTCTCGATAGCGAACAGATCGACCGGGCGTAGCCGATAAGCCACACCCAATTCCTCGAGCAGCCAAACGACACGGAACCCACGACCTTCGCCATAGACGGTGAGCATACTTGAGCGTCCTTACGTTGGCTTAAGTGCCTTAATTCGCAGGAGCGAGATTTCCACACCTGCTGCTATCGCTCTGACACGATATGCACAAGGTTCGTCGAATACTCGGCATCATGCAACGCCGGTCCTCCTCGCTTTATGGGTTCACGGCCTAGCACTACTTTGGCAGAATGTGTTTGCGCCCCTGTTTTTCAAGGATTTGCTTTCGGCAATATGGGCACTGCTGAGACGGCGGCCGAAGGATGAGATCGACGATGGCGTGACGTACGGCGGGCATGGTTGGCTGGGGCGGAG
>NZ_JBFRFR010000226.1:0-1536 GCF_052114925.1 Bradyrhizobium sp. 2TAF36
TGCCCTGCTCGTACACCACGCGGCCCCGCGCGATGGTGGTGACAGGCCAGCCGGTGACGTCAAAGCCCTCCCACGGCGTATAGTCCGCGCCGTGGTGCAGGTCGGCCTGCTGAATCGTCTTTGTCAGCTTCGGGTCCCACAGCGCGATGTCGGCGTCGAAGCCGACGCCGATCGAGCCCTTGCGCGGATAGAGCCCGTAGATCCGCGCATGATTGGTCGCAGTCAGCTCGACGAATTTCTGCAAGCTGATCCGCCCCTTCGAGACGCCTTCGGAGAACAGGATCGGCAACCGGGTCTCGACGCCCGGGATGCCGTTCGGCACCCAGCGGAACGAGGTGCGKGCATTCGGCGTCAGCTTGCCCTTGGGGTCGTCGTAGCGGAACGGGCAGTGATCGGACGAGAAGGTCTGGAACACACCGGTGGTGATGCCTTCCCAGATCGCCTGCTGGCTTTCGGCATCGCGCGGCGGCGGCGAGCAGACATACTTTGCGCCTGACATGTCCATGTTCAGGCCCTTCATGTCGTCGGCCGTCAGCGTGATGTATTGCGGACAGGTCTCGGCATGCACCGGCAGTCCGCGCTGCTGGGCCCAGCGCACCTGCTCCATCGCCTCGCGGCCGGAGACGTGGACGATCATGATGGGGACGCCGATCACCTCGGCATGGCTGATGGCGCGATGCGTCGCCTCGCGCTCGACGGCCTCCGGCCGCGACACGCCGTGATAATAGGGCGCGATATGGCCCTCGCGTTCGAGCTTGGCGGTGAGGAAACGGATCGCGTCGTAACCCTCGCAATGGACCATGACCAGCGCCTCCTCGCGGCGCGCGACGTCGAACACTTCCAGCAGCTGCTTGTCGCTGAGCACGAGGTCGTCATAGGTCATGAACACCTTGAACGAGGTGTAGCCATCCTTGACGAGAGCCGGCAGCTCCTGCCCGAGCACGACTGCGGTGGGGTCGGAGATGATGAGGTGGAAGGCGGTGTCGATGTAGCACTCGCCCTCGGCGAGCTTGCGGTAGTTCTCGACGCAGGTGCGCAGCGACGTCCCCTTCTCCTGGAGCGCGAAGGGTAACACCATGGTGTTGCCGCCGGCCGCCGCCGCGCGCGTTGCCGAAGCAAAATCGTCGGCCATCACGACGTCGGGGCCAGAGGCCTGGGAGATGTGGACGTGACTGTCGATCCCGCCCGGCAGCGCCAGCAGCCCCGTCGCGTCGATCTCGCGCGCCGCGCCTTCAATGCGGTCGGCGATGCTGACGATGCGTCCGTCGCGAATGCCGATATCGGCGCGAAATTCGTCGCTGGCCGTCACGATGGTGCCGCCGCGAATGGCGAGATCTAGCTGCGTCACAGGTGTCTCCGTCACTTGATGATCGCTGATGTCTGGAAGATCCGGCCCCACGCCGTAAGGGCCGCGATGTCGCCACCGGCGAGTTCGAGCGTCCGCCACAGCGTGACCGCGACCGAGTCCAGCACGGCGATGCCCAACTCCCGTTCGAGTGCTGCAGCCAGCGCGGCGCCGTCGAGATTGGTGCAGAG
>NZ_JBFRFR010000227.1:0-1531 GCF_052114925.1 Bradyrhizobium sp. 2TAF36
GTCGTCCGTGAAGAATGCGGATTGATCTGAGAAATAWGCAGAATTTGTCTTGATGTAGTATTCGATTTTGCAGGAAAGCGGGGTGTTGGACCTCGCTTTCTTGCGTTTTAGGATTTTGCTTTTGGGCGATTCGTGATTCCCTGACGGCGTCGTCGACATTGGGGAATGCGATGAGCAAGCCGAGGGATGATCGCCAGAAAGACCTGTTGCTTCCGGCGCTTGATCAGATCATCGACATGGGTCATCCGCTGGTGCGGTTGGCAGCGCTGATCGACTGGAACATCCTGAATGAGCGCTTCAGTTCAGTGTGCCAAGCAGGGTCGGGCCAGCCGGGCTTGCCGACGCGGCTAGTCGCCGGCCTGYTCRTTTTGAAGCACATGCAYAACCTGTCAGATGAGGTGCTGTGCGCTCGCTGGATCGAGAACCCCTATTACCAATACTTCTGCGGCGAATTGAGCTTCTGCCACCGTCTGCCGTTCGATCGATCGTCGATGACACGCTGGCGGCAGCGGCTCGGCGAGGAACAGCTCGTCGCCCTGATCCAGGAAAGTCTTTCAGTGGCGCACAAGACCGGCGCCATCGGTCCCAAGGACCTGGAACGGGTGGTCGTCGATACCACAGTGCAGCCCAAGGCGGTTGCACATCCGACCGACGCGCGGCTGCTGCATCGAGCAATCACCAAGCTGGTCGGGCTCGCCAAGCGCAACCGTGTGCCGCTACGCCAGAGCTATCTGCGCCTGGCCAAGCGCGCCGCCATCATGACCGGCCGCTATACCCACGCCCACCAGTTCAAACGCGCCCGGCGGCAGCTCAAGTTCCTGCGGACACGGCTTGGCCGGATCATCCGCGACATCCGCCGCAAGATTGATGGCGATACGGTGCTGGAAGCTCGCTTCGGCCCGTTGCTCGGTTTAGCGCAGCAGGTGCGCAGCCAGGATCAGCATCAGCGCGGTCCGAAGGTCTATGCGTTACATGCTCCGGAGGTTGAGTGCATCGGCAAAGGTAAAGCCCGCGCGCCCTACGAGTTCGGCTGCAAGGTCAGCATCGCCACCCCTGTGACGTCTCCGAAGGGCGGCCAGTTCGTGCTCCATGCCAAGGCCCTGCATGGCAATCCCTTCGATGGGCACACGCTCGGTCCCGTAATCGCCGACATGGAGAAGCTCACCGGGGTGGAGACTCGCCGTATCCACGTCGACAAAGGATATCGCGGTCACAACCACCCGCATCGGTTCAGGGTCTGGATCTCGGGTCAGGTCCGCCGCGTCACAGCTTCCATCCGTCGCGAGATGAAGCGTCGYGCGGCTGTCGAGCCTGTCATCGGCCACGTCAAGGCCGAGCACCGCATGGACAGAAATTATCTCAAGGGACGCCTCGGCGACCGCATCAACRCTGTTCTCGCCGCCGCCGGCTATAACTTCGGTCTGCTGCTGCGATGGCTCGCAGAGCTCTTGCGTGTCATCATCCGAGCCTTCTTCGAGACCGTCCCGGCTCGAAACACCGCTTGAGCCGGGCGCCGCCGCCAGTTCTTCAC
>NZ_JBFRFR010000228.1:0-1494 GCF_052114925.1 Bradyrhizobium sp. 2TAF36
CCGATTCCGTTGAAGAAGTCGGTCTTCGAGCAAGACGGCCGCAATTCGCAGCGCGAACCGACCGCCTCTTAGGTCGGTTTTGGCTGCGGCGCTGGGATCAGCTTGGCTAGTTTCCGGAGGTTCTGGGCGGCTGCAGCGAGAAGGAACTCGTCACGGGCGCCGTTAGGTCCACGTAGTCGCAGTCGGTCTAGCCTGAGAATGCGTTTGAGGTGAGCGAACAACATTTCGACCTTCTTGCGCAGTCGTCGAGATGTTCGACCTTCCCAGGAGTTGGCAATCGCCCGCGCTCTGTCGCGGGCCTTCTCGTGAATCGAACGAGGCACCTTTCGAGCCGGCGTATTCGGGCAGCAGCTTGGTTTCAAAGCGCAAGCGTCACAGTCAGCCTTGCTCGCTCGATAAAGCAACGTCTCGCCGTCATTCACGCGCGTCCCTGTTGTGGTCAGCGTCTTACCGCCAGGACAGACATAAACGTCGACGGCTGGATCATAGTTGAAGTCCTCTCGTGCGAAGCTACCGTCCTTACGTGCCGATTTGTCGAACACGGTCACATGCGGCTCGATGCCGTGTTCATCGACCAGCCAGCCCAGCATGTCGGCCGAACCATAGGCGCTGTCACCGAGGAGTCTGGACGGGTGGAGAGCGAAGTTCTTCGCGGTTCGCTCGATCATGCGCTTGGCGGCGAGAACCTCCGCCTGCCGGATCGCCGTGGTCGGCTCCACGTCGACAATGATCGCGTTCTCCACATCGATCAGATAGTTGGTAGAGTAGGCAAAGAAAGCTTGTCCACCATGAGCGCCGGTCCAGCGTGCGGCCGGATCGGCCGGTGATATGAACTTGGGGACGACCTCGGTCGCCGCCCCAAAAGCCGCATCGTCCAAGACGGCTAGATACTCGTCGATGGCACGGCTTGCAGCTTGCGGGGGCAACCCCTTCTCGCCCTCGACGCCGTTTTGCCGGTTCGCATCGGCCTTGATCAAGCTTGCATCGACCGCAAAGCTTTCGCCGCCAACCAGCCCCTCGTCGATGCAGCGGCGCAAGATGGCCTCGAACAGCTGGCGCAGCAGATCACTGTCGCGGAAGCGGCCATGTCGGTTCTTTGAGAAGGTCGAGTGATTGGGCACGTCACCATCGAGCCCAAGGCGGCAGAACCAGCGGTATGCTAGGTTGAGGTGAACCTCTTCGCACAAGCGCCGCTCCGAACGGATGCCGAAGCAATAACCGACCAACAGCATCCGGACCATCAGTTCGGGGGCAATCGAGGGACGCCCAATCGCGCTGTAGAAGGGAGCCAGCTCTCGCCTCAACCCGTCGAGGTCTACGAACCTGTCGATCGATCTCAATAGATGATCGGCCGGAACGTGCCGCTCGAGCGAAAACTCATAGAACAATGCGGCCTGCCCAACTCGCTGATGTCCCATCATGATTCAGCCCTCTTGCAACGACTGAATCAGCGAATGTCAGCTCACGCAACCGAAGACTTTTTCAACAAAATCG
>NZ_JBFRFR010000229.1:0-1444 GCF_052114925.1 Bradyrhizobium sp. 2TAF36
GAATAAAGATGATTGGGGTCCTTCGTCAGCGCGCCGAGATGCTTGATGAAGTCAGCGACCTCGTTGCTTAGGTACTCCCGATCGCCGCGGGGGCCCAAGCTGGAAGCCGGCTTGGTTTGGGCAGATCGCTTGTTGAGCTCTACGAACGTCGCGTTGATCTCGTTTTCGTAAACTAGCAGCTCGATCTTCATACGCGATGCATCGGCGGGCTTTTGAAACGCATGATGTTCGACGATCCATTTGAATGGGTAGTGTCGCCACTGATCGCGACGGGCACCGTCCCAGCCCTCGCCATCGAAGGGCAACTTGCGACCTGTTGCCTCGGTCATCCGCGCGCGACCCTTTGGCCCCATCCACATGGGTGGCGTCGTATAGGCGAGCGTCAGTGTTCTGCTGTAGTACCAGAGCTCGAGTCCCTTGGGGCAATCGAGCCGATCGGCAAGCTCAATCATACCGCGGATACGCTTTCCCCTCTTCCCCGGGATTTCCTTGGCCACTAAGTGCATCCAGGGAAGAAGACGCTCGAGCTGCACGCATTTCGCCGATGCAACGCGCGTCCTGCTGGCCTTCACAACGACCGGCTCAGTTATGTCAATGAAGTCGGGAGCGAAAAACCTGATGCCCATCACCCACCTGTCGACGGCATGCGGGTCGACCCGTCGGAAAAGGATCGCTGTCAGTCGCACCTTGCCCTGAAACGGGGTGTCCATGGCCAATAGGGCGGTGTGGATCTTCTGAAGATCTCCAGACGCCCGCACCAGAGCCCTCGCGAAGCGACCGCCATCGCTGCGATAGACAATCCTGTGCCGCAGTTGATGGGCCACATCCGCTGCGAACTGGTCGAAGGCACCTATCTGGACGAGAATATTATCGACGGTGCCCAGGTAAGTATCGCCACGTTCGCGTGCATCGTTGGCGCGTTTTTCGAGCACCTCCATCGGAGTATGGTCGATTCCCCTAGGTCCCGGATCGCTCATGGTGCCCTCCGACTGCCTTCGACAGTGTCAGTATAGGCGTTCGGGCTTTCCGCGACCAAGGGACTGCCGAGGCTTTGCCCGCGGTGCAGGTGATCGATCTACAGCAGGGCCCAAAGCAGGCTGAAAAGCAAAGACCCCGAAGGATGCTCCTTCGAGGTCTTTGGGAGACTGGAAAAGGGGCGCCTACTTGTACAATGGCCATCTGGCCGGACACTGACACAGTATGGGCAAAACCTTGTATATCCGAGATGATGCCGATCGTGAAGGTCATCGAAGCGTCCGGTTGATGCACTTTATCGCGCGTTGGGCCGCAGCTTCCTGATGCACCGCCGGAACCCCGGACATCGGCCGCCTAAGCCGACTTCCGCCGCTGGCCCGTCGCGGGTTTCTTCGCCGCTGCTTCCTTCGCCGGCTTCTTGCCTCGGATCGGCATCAACATCTCTTTCTGGCCCGCAGCCGCCTTGCGC
>NZ_JBFRFR010000230.1:0-1414 GCF_052114925.1 Bradyrhizobium sp. 2TAF36
ATTCTTCCTCTCTCCAGTGACACGCCGGTAGCGATTGCTCCGTCGGAGCTGGTCAGGTTGCGGAGACGGAGCGATCGCGGATGGCGAGACGATTGCCTAGCGGGATTGGCAATCGACGTCGTTGGCGGCTTCAGCGGGTTGGGTTGATGTCGTAGCTGGGGTCATGGTCCTTTCCGAGGTCGCGAGCGCCTCATGATGATGTCCGGATCGGGCGCCTCAACGTTTGCAGCGGAGTGCGGGCGAACCGCCACCAGCCGATTGACCGAGGTCACCACGACCACCGTCCCAGCGGGACATCGCCAGTCCGGCGGACCGGACCAGGAACTTGCGAGCAAATATCAGATTGGCTTCGGCTGGCCCCAGTCGAACGATGTGCCATCGACCCAGATGCAGTGGAGAATCACGGCGATCTTTCGGGCGATGGCGACCTTTGCCTTCTTCATGCCGATCCGCTTGGCGAGCTTCATGCCCCAGGCCTTTAGGGAAGACCACTTTTTGGTTCGATAAAGAAGGACAGTGGCGGCCTCGAACAAGTAAGTTCGGAGAAGCCGGTCGCCCCATCGAGATATCTTTCCGTTGGTGTCGGYTTCGCCGGATTGGCTGCGCCTCGGCGTAAGGCCTAGGTAGGCGCCGACCGTCGAAGCCGATCGGAAGCGCGAGGGGTCATCGATCGTGTGGCGGAACGTTAGGGCCGTCACGACACCGACCCCCGGGACCGTCATCAGGCGACGCGTCGTCTCGTCCAGCTTTGCCAACCGGCGGACCTCGTTGTCGAACTTACCTTGTTGCTGACAAACGTTCTCGTGGATCGAGAGCAGCGGCGATMTCACGCTGAGAAGCAAATGATCGACGCCCAAGAGTTCGCTGACCTGGTTGCGGAACTGTTGGCCGATCGCGCGAGGGAAAAGCAATCCACATTCCTTGATCAAGCTGCGAACCTGGTTCTCGATGTCTCGGCGCATGGACACTAGCCGAGATCTGGCGACAAGGATCGCTCGGATCTTCTGGCTTTCCTCACTTTTGACTTTGACCTCTCGATACCATCCAACCCGCACCAGTTCGGCAAGGCCTCGCGCATCATTCTGATCGCTCTTGTTCATTCGGACCGACAAAGCTGCGTGCGCATGCCGAGCGTCGATGCAGACCACCGGAAGCTCAACCCTGCGGAGTTCATGCCATAGCCAACTCGCCATCGCACCGGTCTCGAAGCCGATACGCTCGGCATGAGGCGCATGTTTGCTAAGCAGGTCAGTCAAGACACCAGGATTAGACTTGGCTTTTCCTTCGAAGATTACTTGACCAGTCTCGTTGACAACGCACACAGCGGTTTCTCTCTGTGAGACGTCCAGCCCGACGTACTGCTTCATGGGAGCTCCTTCGAATCATTTGATTGCGAGGGCTCAACGATAACGGA
>NZ_JBFRFR010000231.1:0-1336 GCF_052114925.1 Bradyrhizobium sp. 2TAF36
CAAAATTGCGCGGCGGGCGCTTGAGAAGCAACGTACCGACGAACTCGAATTCGCGCGATTGCTCAATGACAACGTCCCGACAGCCCCGATCTATAGCGGACTGGACGGCGGAATGAACGAGGCTTTTCTAGCAAAGTATCTGGTCAGAGTGACGCTTGCGAAAGTGATGCCGTATGCATCTTATCTGCCGCAACTGCCGCCAATCCCCTGGGTCACCAACGATAGTTCGTTGACGAGTAGATGGTTTGGCACCTCGTTCTCGAAACCGATTGCGTGTGATCTGGCTCGTTCCAGCTTCCTGTCGACCGTCGTGGAAGGAGACGACGGGTGCTAGAGCGCCCGGTCTACTTCAGGCTTGCATCCCCGCGCTCGCTATCAGCCCATACTCCCCGGCATGAAGCAGCGCGGCTTCGGATGACCATCTAGGTAGTAAGGCCAGACCATCGTACGGCCAGCGCGGTTCGGTCCATCCACGACAGCTTCGTTCGGAACATCAACCCACTCGCCATCAAGGCGTACGCGATAGTGACCGTCCTTAGTTTCCCAATCGGCGTCATCAACGCGCTTCGCATCACTGCCATCGCAGCAAGGCCCTTTGCCACTGTGCAAGCTCTCATACCAGCTGTTCAACTCGGGGTGCTGATAATCGTGGGCGCGAGCGTGACCGATTGTAAAGATCGGCAGCATGACAGTGAATACAGCAAGCGCTGCATGCCGAAGGTGATTGTTCATCTTACTCCTAATCCCGCAGTGGAAGTCCCACACGCCGAACACGTCAAGCACGCCAAACTTGGGCCCGTAGTAGCCACTCCAGGGCCACACACATCGCCGCCCCGGTACCGCAGAGTTTAAGCTTGCTCACTCACCACCGGAATGAAAGGCCAACAGTGCTTGTGTTCTCTATGGAGATGGAGAATCGATCGACCGATTAAAGGAATATTTCGTCACATCGTTTTCAACGATGCGCGATGTCGACGCGTCGTATGATCACGAGTTCCGGCGCATGCTGAAGAAATTGAGTTTGGCCCTAAGCAGGCCCTCCGCATCGCAACGCCCGGTCCGCAATCTCAACGACGCAGCAGTATCTCCGTCCGAGATGACAAATCCGCCTGCTCCGATCGTCAACACGCTATTAATTTCGATGTCGGCACAGTAGGCGGATATCGCTGCGACCACGACGCACGTCCGCTAATGGGATGGTCCGGCCGTGCTCCTGCCCCGCCAGCGATAAGCTGGCCAGGGGCGCCAAGACAAGGAGCACGCCATGTCCCAGACACTCAATACCGCGATCGCCGTGATCGGCATCGATATCGGCAAAAACTCGTTCCATGTCGTG
>NZ_JBFRFR010000232.1:0-1316 GCF_052114925.1 Bradyrhizobium sp. 2TAF36
GTCTTGTCGCCGACAACCGCGGTCAGAGCGGTGTATTCGGTGTCGACGGTCGCAGCCGACAGACCGAGCGAGTCGGAGACGGCGGAGAGCGCGGCGTTGTCGGCGCGCATCGACGTCGCGATCGACCAGTAGGCGGCGTTGTCGGAAGCGGTGGCCACGCGCTGGCCGGTCGAGATCCGGTTCTGCGTGGTCGCGAGCTGCGAGCTGACGCTCCGGAGTGTCTGGAGCGCGGTCATTGCAGCGGAGTTGGTAAGCAGGCTCGAGGCCATTCTTGACGTCCCTTTGAAACGGATTGAATTGATTTTGGGGACATACCGGGCTTGCACCGGTACGGCGGGGCGGCATCATGCCTTTGGGCGGCCGAAGAGCGGGCCCAACCTGTCGTAGCGGCGACGATAGCGCGCGAAGTTTGTGCGAGGCTTGTGGCGACGTGGCTGGACCGCAACACGGTGAGCCAGGAGGTCACGACGCGTGACGAGCGTACGCCAAATGAAAAGGCCGCGCTTCGCGAGAAGCGCGGCCTTCCCGGATGGTTTTGAGGCTTAGCCGCGGAACAGCGACAGGATGCTCTGGCTGTTCTGGTTGGCGATCGAGAGCGCCTGAACGCCGAGCTGCTGCTGGGTCTGCAGGGCCTGAAGGCGGGTCGATTCCGCATTCATGTCGGCGTCGACGAGCTGACCAACACCGCGGTCCACCGAGTCCATCAGGGTCTTGACGAATTCCGTGTTGGTCGAGATGCGGTTCTTGACGGCGCCGAGGTCGGCGGCGGCCGAGGCCACCGAGTTGATCCCGGCCGTGACCTGCGCGATGTAGCCATCGAGCGTGGTCATGTCAGCCGTCGAGTCGGTCAGCGCCGCGATGCTGATCGTGTCGATCGATGCAGCGCCGCTCACCTTGTCCAGGATGCCGCCCTGGGTCGCGGTGTAGAGCGAGTAGTTGGCGATCGTCAGGGTGATGGACCCGATCGTCGGCGTGCCGCCGACGCGCGAGAACGACGACACCAGGTTGAAGGTCGCCGGCGTGGTCGCGGTCGTGCTCAGCCAGTTCACGCCGTTGAAGGTCGCCGCATTGGCGGTACCCTTCATCTGCTGCTGGATCTGGGTGATGTCGGCCTGGATCTTGGTGCGGTCGATACCAGCGGTCTTGGCTTCGACCAGCAGCGCCTGGAGCTTGGTCAGGCCGCCGGTCTTGTCGCCGACAACCGCGGTCAGAGCGGTGTATTCGGTGTCGACGGTCGCAGCCGACAGACCGAGCGAGTCGGAGACGGCGGAGAGCGCGGCGTTGTCGGCGCGCATCGACGTCGCGATCGACCAGTA
>NZ_JBFRFR010000233.1:0-1312 GCF_052114925.1 Bradyrhizobium sp. 2TAF36
GCCGTTCTTGGACCGGCTGGGTCATAAGACCCGGCAGCGGATGTGCCCTCTGTATGTTGCGGGACTGATCGGTCCTGGCGATCGCAAGAGCGTTCAGCCGATGGCGGAACGCCTTGCCACGAGCAACTACGACCAGTTGCACCATTTCATTGCGGACGGTGTCTGGGACGCGACGCCGCTGGAGACAGAGCTGCTCAACCAGGCGGACCGACTTGTCGGCGGCAGGGATGCGGTGCTGGTTATTGATGACACCTCACTGCCGAAGAAGGGTGAGCGCTCGGTCGGTGTTGCGGCTCAATACGCGTCGGCTCTCGGTAAAACGGCAAATTGCCAAACGCTGGTGTCTTTAACGCTTGCGCGCGGCGAAGTGCCAGTGATGGTCGCGTTACGTCTCTTTCTGCCTGACAGTTGGACAAGCGACATGTCTCGTTTGAAGCGCGCTCGCGTGCCAGTCGAACACCGAACGCCACGGTCCAAGCCGGAGATTGCTTTGGCCGAGATTGACCGCGCGATGGCAGCCAACGTGCGCTTTGGATGTGTGCTGGCGGATGCAGGATACGGCCTCAGCGCACCGTTTCGACAAGGGCTAACAGAGCGCGGGCTGGCCTGGGCTGTCGGCATCCCTCGGCACCTGAAAGTATATCCGGTCGATGTGAAGCTCATTTGGCCGATTACCAAAGTCCGCGGGAAACCACGAAAGCACCACGTGCCCGATATCTTATCGATTGCGGCAGAACAAATGCTGGCCAGCGCCAAATGGAAAACCGTGAGTTGGCGTAGCGGGACGAAAGGTCGGCTCAAAGCCCGATTTGCTGCTCTCCGTGTCCGGACCGCCGACGGCCCTCCGCAGCGGATATGGGATAAAGGTCAGCAGCATCTCCCAGGCGACGAAGCCTGGCTCATTGGCGAGCAACGCGCCTCGGGAGAGAAGAAATACTATCTCGCCAATCTTCCGGCGATGACGGATCTGCGCACGCTGGCAGCCACCATCAAGGCACGGTGGATTTGTGAGCAAGCGCATCAGCAGTTGAAGGAGGAGCTCGGACTTGATCACTTCGAAGGGCGATCATGGCAGGGTCTTCATCGCCACGCCCTGATGACAATGATTGCCTACGCCTTCCTGCAACACCGTCGCCTCGCACACGCGGGGCGGAAAAAAAAGAATCAACGGGCCTCCGCCCCAGCCAACCATGCCCGCCGTACGTCACGCCATCGTCGATCTCATCCTTCGGCCGCCGTCTCAGCAGTGCCCATATTGCCGAAAGCAAATCCTTGAAAAACAGGGGCGCAAACACATTCTGCCAAAGTAGTG
>NZ_JBFRFR010000234.1:0-1311 GCF_052114925.1 Bradyrhizobium sp. 2TAF36
GTAGATGGGGTGATTGCGGTTGCTGCTCGAAAGGCTCAGCCTGGAAGGGAAGCCGGCGAGCCGGTGGCARCAGGAGCGGGAACATGAAGCACTATGTCGGTCTGGATGTTTCGCTAAAGGAGACGGCKATCTGTGTTGTGGACGAGAATGGCGTCGTCATTCGCGAGGGCAARGYACTTTCGGAACCGGAGGCTATTGTTGCCTGGCTCAASGAAAGCGGATTGCCCATTGTCAAGATCGGGATTGAGATTGGTGGTCTCGCTCGTTGGCTGTACAGCGAACTGCGTGCTGCCGGCTTACACGCAGTCTGCATCGATCCCCGAAGACTGCGTGGCGTGACTAAGACGATGCCGATTAAGACCGATCGAAACGACGCTCGCGCYATTGCRCAGGTAATGCGGGTCGGCTGGTACACCGTTGTWCATATCAAGGGTGACGTGAGCCAGGAGCTACGAATGCTTCTCAACAATCGCAAGACGCTTYTGATCAAGCAGATCGATATCGAGAAYGAAATTCGCGGCGTCTTACGCGTCTTCGGCTTAAAGCTRTCTGGTCGTATAYCYCAAGYGACGTTTGAGCAGCAGACTAATGAACTCACAGATGGCCATCCACGACTCGCGGCGATGCTGCGCCCAATGCTTGTGGCTCGAGCCGCGCTGCGTGAACAGTACGGCGTCCTGCACAAGATGGTACTTGAAATAGTACGCCGCGAACCGACATGTCAGCGGCTCATGACGATACCRGGYGTWGGTGCACTGACGGCAATCACGTTTCTAACAACCATTGATGACCCGGATCGCTTTCAACGCTCCCGCGAYGTTGGCGCGCATCTTGGCCTTACGCCACGCAAATACGCATCTGGGGAAACCGATCGGAATGGCGCTATTTCGAGGTGTGGCGATGTGATGCTCAGGACCATACTTTATCAGGCCGCGCTTGCACTTCTAACCCGCACCMAGCGTTGGTCCGCATTGAAAGCYTGGGGTGTAAGGGTGGCCAAGCGACGCGGCCTTCGCCGAGCGGTCGTAGCAGTCGCACGAAAATTAGCGATCGTGATGCATCGGATCTGGGCAGATGGAAGCGAGTTCCGATGGACCCGCGAGGAGGCGACCGCATGATCAATTAGCAATTSAGCGGATCCGYCGAARAGGCGGGACGACGTCCTGCGAGGACGAGGTCGGGGTGACTGCGCTGCAACCTCTGTGCCTGCAGCACGCGCCTAATAGATAGCAGCTCCCGATCTTCGGACTACCATCGTGAGGCGGCTATGAACGTCGACCTCGTAGACAAGAGCGAGCCTCGCAGGCTGTC
>NZ_JBFRFR010000235.1:0-1201 GCF_052114925.1 Bradyrhizobium sp. 2TAF36
ATCGGGTCGAACTCATCGGGTCGAACTCAGCCAAATCGAGCGCACCGAACTGAGGGCKCTGCTCAGCGGCGGCAAGCATGCGTCCCGCAAGCTCAAGCGAGCGCAGATTTTGCTGGCCGCCGATGCCGRGACCAGCGACGAGGAGATCGCAAGRAGCGTYGGCGTGAGCGGCTCGACCGTGTATCGGACCAAGCGACGCTTCGTGGAGGGCAATCTGGAGCGGGCGCTGACCGAAGAGCCGCGTCCCGGGGCGGAACGCAAACTCACGGGCAAGGAAGAAGCCTTGCTGGTGGCGACAGCCTGCGCCAGTCCGCCAAAGGGCCGTGCCCGCTGGACGCTAAAGCTGCTGGCGGGTGCGATGGTCAAGCTTACCGAACACAAGAGCCTGTCGCACGAGACGGTTCGGCGGCGCCTGGCCGAGAATGGCCTCAAGCCCTGGCGCAAAGACATGTGGTGCATTCCGCAGGTCGACGGCGAATACGTCGCCCGCATGGAGGATGTGCTCGCCCGACTCCAGACGGCCAGTGGTGTGCTTCGACGAAAGCCCGGTGCAACTCATCGGCGAGGTGCGTCAGCCCATTCCGGCCAAGCCCGGCAGGCTCGAACGTTACGATTATGAGTATCGTCGCAATGGCACGGTCAATCTCTTCGTTCTCCTCGACGTGCATCGTCCCTGGCGCAAGGTCAAGGTCACCGAGCGGCGAGCGGCAAGAGATTACGCCCAATGCATGCGTGATCTCGTCGACATCCATTATCCCGACGCCGAGATCATCCGGGTCGTCCAGGACAATTTATCGACCCACTCCGCCGGCGCCCTCTACCAGGCGTTCCCGCCCGCCGAAGCCAGGCGGATTTTGCGACGGCTCGAGTTCCACTACACCCCAAAGCACGCAAGTTGGCTCAACATGGTCGAAATCGAAATCGGCATCCTGCGAGGCCAGTGTCTGGATCGCAGGATCGACGACCCCAAGCGACTGCGCCGCGAAATCACCGCCTGGGAACGACAACGAAATGCCGCCCGCTCCCGCATCAAATGGATGTTCACAACAGACAAGGCTCGCGCCAAAATGGCAGGCGCCTATCCCGCCACTTCCAAAGAGTCATAATCACTGTGACGAGGTACTAAAGCGTGATGGCATTAAGTTCGATAGCCTGAATTTTTCAGGTAATTGGCGCATTCCTCGGGGGTGAAGGCATCGAG
>NZ_JBFRFR010000236.1:0-1173 GCF_052114925.1 Bradyrhizobium sp. 2TAF36
TTGACAACGCACACAGCGGTTTCTCTCTGTGAGACGTCCAGCCCGACGTACTGCTTCATGGGAGCTCCTTCGAATCATTTGATTGCGAGGGCTCAACGATAACGGAGCTTGTCTGCCACGAGCGCCGACCGCAATTACGTCATCGTCTGTAAATTTGMCCCCTCATCGGCGTCCAAATTTTGGACGCCGATCCCCCGGCTTAGGGGGTCAATATTGCAGGCCGAATGACAGTCGTTGATCACCTGGACGCCTGCGGCAAGCTCGAGCAGCTTTCGTGCGGCGGCTTCCGGTTCGGCGTAGGAGCGGACTTCARTGTGTTTCATGTTGCGGCCTGATCTTCTTTCACGCCACGTGCCACGATTCGCAACGCTTGGGCTGCAAGCGGACGTTGAAGTTCTTTGGCTTCTTCCCAAGGCGCGTTCAACCAGGTGTCAACTTCACCCGGCATCGTCAAAATAACGGGCATCGCTTTCGGGTGGATGGCTTCTACTTCAGGGTTTGGCTTGGTGGTTAGAAATTCATAGAGGTCGTTGGTCGTCTCGCCTTCCTTGACCTTTCGCACCGAGGTCCAGTTTGCCCAGATGCCGGCGAAGCAGGCGAGGGGACGGGTTTCGCCGAGCGCGAACCAGATCTCGCCGCCTTCGGCTTTGTTAAACTCGCTGAAGCTTGTGAACGGCACCAGACAGCGATTGTTCGGCCCGAGCCAGCGCTTCCAGTGGCTACTGCTTGTGTTGCGGATGTTGGTCGTGCCGCTGTCCGGCTCCATCCGGAGCAACTCCTTGAAGTCCACCGTTTTGCCCTTGGCCTCGAGTTTCTCGGCACGTTTCTTCGTTGCGTCCATAAGAGCCTTCGAGGACGAAGGCATTCCCCATCGCGCCATGACAATCTCGCGTCCGTCTGGAGCATTGCGGACGATGGGGGCAGGGTAGTCGGGAAAAATGCCGGGCATGCTCGGCAGATTGCCGACGCGGCTATTTAACGCTCCGAACAATTGACGGATCGCATCGACGTTCTTGGTGATCGAGTAGATGGGGTGATTGCGGTTGCTGCTCGAAAGGCTCAGCCTGGAAGGGAAGCCGGCGAGCCGGTGGCAGCAGGAGCGGGAACATGAAGCACTATGTCGGTCTGGATGTTTCGCTAAAGGAGACGGCTATCTGTGTTGTGGACGAGAAT
>NZ_JBFRFR010000237.1:0-1172 GCF_052114925.1 Bradyrhizobium sp. 2TAF36
TGACCTTGCCCCGCGGGTTTAATCCAGTTTGAAGTTCGTTCTGGCCCACGACAAGGACCAGAGCATGAAGCGCAGCCGCTTTTCGGAAGAGCAGATCATCGGGATCTTGAAGGAGCATGAGGCCGGCGTGTCGGTCGCCGATCTGTGCCGCAAGCATGGCGTCAGCGACGCCAGCATCTACAAATGGAAGGCCAGGTTCGGCGGGCTGGAGGTCTCGGAGGCCAAGCGGCTGAAGACGCTGGAGGACGAGAACACGCGGCTGAAACGGTTGCTGGCCGACGCCATGCTGGACAACGCAGCCTTGAAGGACCTCGTGGGAAAGAAATGGTGACGCCCGCRGCCAAGCGGAAAGCTGTCGCCCATCTCCGAGACGCCTTCGGGATGAGCGAACGGCGGGCGTGTAAAGCCATCGGCTGCYGTCGCATGACCATGAGATACCAGACGACCCGGGCGGACGATGCCGGTCTTCGCCAACGCATGAGGGCGATCGCCCAGGAGCGCCGCCGCTTTGGCTATCGGCGCCTCCACGTTCTGCTCAAGCGGGAGGGCTATGTGATCAACCACAAGAAGCTGTTCCGGCTCTACCGGGAAGAGAAGCTTGCGGTGCGTCGCCGTGGCGGCCGCAAGCGGGCGATCGGGACCCGGGCGCCGATGACGGTGCCGATGGCGCCGAACGACCGCTGGTCGCTCGACTTCGTATCGGATCAGCTCACCGATGGTCGCCGCTTCCGTATCCTCACCGTGGTCGACGACTGCACCCGCGAGTGCCTGGCGCTGGTGGCCGATACCTCGCTCTCGGGCCCCCGGGTGGCGCGGGAGCTGGACCGGCTGATGATTGAGCGCGGCAAGCCGAAGATGGTGGTCAGCGACAACGGCAGCGAGCTCACCAGCAACGCCATCCTGACATGGGCTGATCAGAGCCGCGTGGCATGGCACTACATCGCGCCGGGCAAGCCCATGCAGAATGCCTTCATCGAAAGCTTCAACGGCCGGCTGCGCGATGAACTGTTGAACGAGACGCTGTTCACGTCGTTGGCCCAGGCCCGCGTCGCGCTCGGATGCTGGCGGGCCGATTACAACGAGGCACGACCACACTCGCAGCTCGGATGGAAGACGCCGTCCGAGTTCGCCTTCACCTGCCACCCGCGCCGGGAGCCGGCGCTGCGCTATGC
>NZ_JBFRFR010000238.1:0-1122 GCF_052114925.1 Bradyrhizobium sp. 2TAF36
CTTGTAAGTCGAAGCGCCGCAGGTCTGCTATTGTAGACGTTGCGGTGACGGACGGGAGCCCGCAAACCCCCAGGTCGTTGCAGGCCGTGGGTGAGAGAGGTGCCCCGTCCGTTAGTCCATTGAACCCGAACAGTCGCCTGGGCCGCAAAGTGCGAAGCCCGATTAGGCAAGGAAGGGTGACCATGGATATCATCGCGGTTGGTATCGACGTATCGAAGGACCGTCTTGACGTTGCAGTTCATCCCGGTGGTGAGGCGTTCGTCGTAGAACGCAACGGTGCGGGGTTGGAGCAGCTGACCGTTCGGCTGAAACAGCTTGCACCCAGTATTGTGGCGCTCGAGGCGACGGGCGGCTTCGAGACCATTGCGGCAGCGGCAGTTGGCGGCGCCGGCCTTCCTRTCGTCGTTGTCAATCCGGCGCAGGTCCGTGCCTTTGCCAAGGCACTCGGACAACGCGCCAAGACCGATCCGATCGATGCTTCTGTAATCGCTCACTTTGCCGCAGCGACACGGCCCGAACCCCGGCCTTTGCCGGATGAGGCGACACGGTTTTTGTCGGATTTGGTGACGCGCCGGCGTCAAATCGTGGACATGATAGGTGCCGAGCGGCAACGGGAAAAGCGCGCTACCTCGCAGCATTTAAGAAAGAGCATCACACGGCTGATCAAGGCGCTGGAGAAGGAGCTCGTCAGCGTCGATACGGACATCGACGATGCAGTGCGATCTTCGCCGGCCTGGCGCGAAGCAGAGGATTTGCTCGCCTCCGTTCCCGGCGTTGGGCCCATCATTGCCCGGACCTTGATGGCCGAGCTGCCAGAGCTCGGCCGCCTGAACCGCAAGCAGATTGCGGCACTGGCCGGCTTGGCGCCCTACACGCGCCAATCCGGCCAATGGCGCGGAAAAAGCTTCATTGGTGGCGGGCGACAAGCGGTGCGAACGGTATTGTTCATGGGAGCAATGACCGCCAGACGWCACAACCCCGTCCTCAAGGCCTTCTTTGAGCGCCTCGTGGCCAATGGAAAGCCGAAGCTCGTTGCCCTGATCGCCGTCGCCCGCAAGCTGCTGACCATCCTCAATGTCATGATCAGGACGAAAACACCATGGCAACCCGCTTGACAGCGAA
>NZ_JBFRFR010000239.1:0-1072 GCF_052114925.1 Bradyrhizobium sp. 2TAF36
CCAACTCAGGCCCAAACATATGGCGGGAATGCTCCGATCTGCCTACAACGTTGGTACTGGGGCGGAGGCGAAACTTTCTACTGCGGCTATAGCTCGATGGCGCAGTGCCACGCCAATGCATCGGGCCTCTCCGCCATGTGCGTTACCAATCCATATTTTGCAAAYGCACAAGTGCCACGGGAACCAGCCTATCGGCAGCCTCGTCGCGCCTACTAGATCGGACAGGGGCGCGACGACTCGGGTTGAGATGGCTGACGCCTCTGGAGAGCCCGCCCCTCGATCCGATCTCGCACGAGCCGCATACGCTGGCGCTGAAGCGAAAATCCGCTGATTGGAGGCCTGCGGCGCTGTAGGTGCATCGATCTGCGACAACCAAACGACTGMACGGGTATGAAATCCGGACAATTCTTGATCTTCMGTGTGACCGCGGCCGTAAAGAGGCCAAACGRACCCAGCGTCCTTTGGCAGTCATCTCACTGTTGTCAGCGTCGGCTACACGACCGACATGAGCTACGATCCATCCACGATAGCCACATTGCGCCGCGCGTTGGACGAGGTGCTGCTTGACGCCCGTTTCCATCAGCGGAAGTCGGCTTCGGCGCTTGAAATTGCTGAACATCTTCTGGCRCGTGCGGCGGACGGAGAACGGGACCTAGAGCGCCTGAAATGCTCGGCTTTCAAGAAATTAATCGGCGATGCCGCGCTTGCCGAGCTGGACTGCATAGCGATCTCAAGACTCTTGCGGGCAGCTCATTGGGGATCGGTAAGGTCGATCGACAGCGACTTTCATTTGACGGCCTTAGTCCTCCTTCGGCGCCACGCGCCACGATCCTCAGCGCATCACCCGGCAGCGGACGTTGCTCGGAGAAGCTGTTAGCCGGGACAAGGCCGCGGTTCTCCGGCTTCAGCCAGCCGCGCCAGTGCGGTGACGGCATTGCGGATGTTGGTGACCGGTGGCCCGCCGAACTTTGGTGGCGGCGGCATGCCCCAGCGCATCATGGCCAGCTCGCGGCCCGTGTCGGTGTTGCGCACCACCGGGGGATCGGGAAACACGACCGGCATCGGTGCGAGG
>NZ_JBFRFR010000240.1:0-1039 GCF_052114925.1 Bradyrhizobium sp. 2TAF36
GGTTAGGACTGTCGAGGAAAGCTCACTCTGGGCCACGCTGGTGGATCCGAACCAGCTCGAGAACGCGCTGCTCAATCTTTGTATCAATGCCCGGGACGCAATGCCCGACGGAGGAAAGATTACGATCGAGACGGATAATTGCACGTTGGACCAGTCCACTGCTGCCGAGCGCGAAATGAAGGCCGGCCAGTATGTTACTCTTTCTGTCTCCGACACGGGCATTGGCATGACCGACGAAGTCATCCAGCGCGCATTCGACCCGTTCTACACGACGAAACCTTTGGGGCAGGGCACCGGATTGGGCCTCTCGATGATCTACGGGTTCGCTAAACAGTCCGGTGGTCAGGTCCGTATTTCGTCGAAGCCAGGAGCGGGCACGACGGTTCATATCCTTCTGCCGCGGCATGACGAGAGGGATTCCGCGGCGGAAGACGTCGCGGACTTTGCGGCCGCGCCGAGGGCCGGTGCCGGCGAGACGGTTCTCATCGTCGATGACGAGCCGTCAGTCCGGATGCTGGTGACCGAGGTGCTTGCCGAGCTCGGCTATACAGCGATCGAGGCTGCGGATGGGTCAAGTGCGCTGCGAGTTCTTCAATCGGATGTCCGCATAGACCTGCTAGTGACCGATGTCGGACTGCCCGGCGGGATGAATGGGCGTCAACTGGCCGATTTCGGCCGACTAGCTCGTCCAAAACTGAAGGTTCTGTTCATTACCGGCTACGCTGAAAAAACCATCTTCGCTAGGGAACGGCTTGAGGATGGCATGGCCATCCTGACTAAGCCCTTTGCGATGGACGGCCTCGCTACGCGCATTAAGGAGATGATCGCGGCCGACAGTTAGCTCTCTGTGAGGTTCGCAAGCAACCTTAATGTCCGCTCTTCGGAGAAGATGACCTTGCCCCGCGGGTTTAATCCAGTTTGAAGTTCGTTCTGGCCCACGACAAGGACCAGAGCATGAAGCGCAGCCGCTTTTCGGAAGAGCAGATCATCGGGATCTTGAAGGAGCATGAGGCCGGCGTGTCGGTCGCCGATCTGTGCC
>NZ_JBFRFR010000241.1:0-1022 GCF_052114925.1 Bradyrhizobium sp. 2TAF36
AACTCGACGATCGTGTTCTGGAGCTTTCGGGTCATGGTCGGTCTTGGCATGCTGTTGCTTTTGCTGGGGCTATGGGCGGCGTGGGCACGGTGGCGCAATCGTCTCTATCTCTCCAAGCCCCTGCTTCGTTTCGCCGTCGCGATGGGGCCGGCCGGCCTGATCGCAATCCTGGCGGGCTGGTTCACGACAGAAATCGGTCGTCAGCCCTGGGTAGTTTATGGCGTCATGCGGACTGAGAATGCAGTGTCGAACCATTCTGCGCTGGCTCTTTCGACAACTCTGATCCTCTTCATCGTCATGTACACCATCGTATTCGGAATCGGCGTCAGTTATATGCTGAAGCTGGTCGCAAGAGGGCCCCAGGCTGATCGCACCGCGCCCGATAGCGTGCACGCCGACGAAGACCAGAACTTGCGCCCCGCGCGTCCGCTCTCCGCAGCGCCTGACGAAGTTGATCCTACTCCTTATGCTGAAGAAAGGGAGGGTTAGACGATGGGTATCGATCTTCCACTGATCTGGGCCATCATCATCGGCTTCGGGTTGATGATGTATGTGATCATGGACGGCTTTGATCTCGGCATTGGCATTCTTTTCCCCTTCGTTTCGAACCGAACCGATCGCGATACGATGGTCAACACTGTCGCCCCCGTTTGGGACGGAAACGAAACGTGGCTCGTCCTCGGAGCTGCGGGGCTACTTGCCGCGTTTCCTTTGGCATACTCGATCATCCTCACAGCGCTCTATCTGCCGCTGATCGTGATGCTGGCGGGACTGATCTGGCGCGGGGTCGCGTTCGAATTCCGATTCAAGGCGGATGAGGCGCACCGGCCTTTCTGGGATAAGGCGTTTGCGTGGGGATCCTACATCGCGACCTTCTGCCAAGGCGTAGCTCTAGGGAGTTTCATCGACGGGTTCGAAGTCTCCCGCAGCGTTTTCGACGGCGGACCTTTTGATTGGCTTCGTCCTTTCAGTCTGTTCACCGGGCTTGGTCTTTTGGTGGCATACGCGCTGCTGGGATGTAC
>NZ_JBFRFR010000242.1:0-1017 GCF_052114925.1 Bradyrhizobium sp. 2TAF36
CTAAAGCGGGATGGGGTTAGGTTGAATCGATTTGGGATTCCCAAATCGGTGTGTTTCTGATTCACCATTCTGGCTGGGTTGGAGGCCAGCATGGATGGGCAAGCCTTATTCTCTGGATCTTCGCAAGCGTGTCGTGTCCGCGATCGAGGGCGGGATGTCCCGCAATCAGGCAGCCAAGCAGTTTGGGGTCGCGATCAGCACAGCAATCGGTTGGATGCAACGGGTAGAGGAGACCGGCAGCGTTGAGCCTGGTCAGATGGGCGGTCATAAGCCGAAGGCGGTTTCGGGAGACCACGCGGTTTGGCTGTCGCAACGGATCAAGGACGGCGATTTCACTATACGGGGGCTCGTTGCCGAGCTTGCTGGACGCGGCCTGAAGGTCGACTATCACTCGGTGTGGGACTTCGTGCATGCCGAGAAGCTCAGCTTCAAAAAAAAGCGTGGCGGCTGGCGAACGCGATCGACCCGCGGTCGCGCGGCGGCGAGCCCAGTGGACAAAATATCAAGGGCGCGTCGAAGCTGAGCGGCTCGTCTTCATCGACGAGACATGGACCAGAACCGATATGGCGCCTTTGCGGGGATGGGCGCCGCGCGGGCACAGACTTCCTGCCACGGTTCCCCACGGCCGCTGGAAGACCATGACCTTCCTGGCGGCGCTGCGCCATGACCGGATCGATGCACCATGGTTCATCGAGGGGCCGATCGATGGCGTSAGCTTCCGCACCTATGTCGAGAAGGTTCTTCTGCCTGTCCTTCGACCCGGCGATATCGTCGTCTTGGATAACCTCGGTAGCCACAGGAGCAAAGCAGTTCGCCAACTCATCCGTTCGGTCGGCGCCAAACTCTTCTTCCTGCCCAAATACTCGCCCGACCTGAACCCGATCGAGCAGGTCTTTGCCAAGCTCAAGCATCTGCTCCGCAAAGCTGCCGCGCGAACCGTCGACGCGGTCTGCGCCGCAATCGGCCACGCACTCGATGCCTTCACCCCCGAGGAATGCGCCAATTACCTGAAAAATT
>NZ_JBFRFR010000243.1:0-1014 GCF_052114925.1 Bradyrhizobium sp. 2TAF36
ATTCTCGTCCACAACACAGATAGCCGTCTCCTTTAGCGAAACATCCAGACCGACATAGTGCTTCATGTTCCCGCTCCTGYTGCCACCGGCTCGCCGGCTTCCCTTCCAGGCTGAGCCTTTCGAGCAGCAACCGCAATCACCCCATCTACAGCATCGCGACGAACCAAGCTGCGTCGCCGCACTGTTTCGCGTCGCCAACCGATACGTCGGCAACCTCGCACCGATGCCCGGCGTGTTTCCCGACTATCCTGCGCCGGTCGTCCGCAACACAGACGCAGGATGGTGTTGATGCGGTGGGGCATGCCGCCGCCACTTCGCACAGGCGTGCTGCCAGTCACGCCCCGCTGACCCCGGCCGTCGGGCAAAACACCGGGTCATTCCGATCTGCGCCGGTGTCAAGCTGCGCTTGCAAGAATATTCCACTTTACCGAAATTCGGAATTGGCGTATGTGCTGCCCATCCCGGCTCACCAAGAGGGGCGATCTTGTGTCGTCACTGTCGCGAGCCGGGTTGCGGTGGACGCGGCAGCGTTGGGCGCGAAAAGTGCGGGCAGGGCGGATTGCTCTCCGTGAGCCCAAAGCTTCGTGCCGGATGAGCGGCGCTGTCAGGTTCGTCTCGTCTGTAAGTTTCCGGCTCCGTCGACAGGGCTGGAAAAACTGCGGCAAAATGGCGGGCCGTGCGTACGGCAAAACCGTGTGGTCCTGGCCGTCGTTGCTACGGTCAAGTGCTTTGCGAATGCGGCAGTCGCGTCAACCGGCGCGGTGTCGGTGACTTTCGCAAGCGTGAGGGAGGCCAGAAGGAACTCGGCTCCCGGGAGAGCACGGCATAAGCCGTCCGACCATCGCGCAGGGAAGGCCGAGTGATCGGCACCACCTGTATGCTGCTGTGCGGTTTCCTTGCGCTACCTTTCGCGCAGCGGACCGCGGGTGCGAGGTCAGCACCCGGCCTTCCCTGCGCCCTCTTGGCTTCGAGGGTGGAACGACGAAGCAAAGCTCGGGCGAGATGCGCCGCGAG
>NZ_JBFRFR010000244.1:0-1012 GCF_052114925.1 Bradyrhizobium sp. 2TAF36
ACATGAGGCGGTGGGCCACGATCGCCGCGTGAGCTGCCCGCTCAGGGCGACAACTACAGATCTTGCCAGGCAATTGCCGGGACCAGGGCACTCGCTCCTGACGTCTTCAGCCTCAAGAGCCGATAACGCAACAGGCCCCTTGTGGGAGAAGGTGGCGCGAAGCGCCGGATGAGGGGTCTGCCTCCTCAAACTCAGATCGGTGTTTGCAGAGACATACCCCTCACCCGTCTCGTCGCTTCGCGACGAGCCACCCTCTCCCACAAGGCCCGACCACACGGTCCTGAACCGCTTCCGGAACCAGCTCGTTGAACAAGGCCTGCTGGAGAAGCTGTTTGGCGAACTGGATCGTCAGCTTGAGAATGCCGGCGTGATCCTCAAGCGCGGCACGATGCTGGATGCGACCTTGATCCAGGCAGTCTCGGCTCCGCCCAAGGAGGATCGCCCCTCAAACGATCCTGATGCCCGGTTTGCCAAACGGCAGGGCAAAAGCGGCTCGACCTTCGGCTACAAGGCCCATGTCGGTGTCGACGAAGGATCCGGCTTGATCCGCGCGGTGTTGACCACACCCGCTAACGTCAACGATACGACACCGGCGGACGCTTTGATCCGCGGCGATGAAGCCGTGGTCTGGGCCGATGCGGCTTACGACACCCATGCCCGACGGGCCCGGCTGAAGGCGGAAGGCAAGAAGCCCCGCATCGCTCGTCGGCCCAACAGACATCACCCGGAACTGCCGCCCAGGCTCAAACGCTACAACCTCCTCATCGCGCGTCGACGAGCCCAGGTCGAGACCACCTTCGCTACTCTCAAACGCCGCATGCGGCTGACCTGCATCCGCTACGTCGGTCTGATCAAGGCGACCGGGCAAGTCCTGCTCGCCTCGATCGCCTTCAACATGAGGCGGTGGGCCACGATCGCCGCGTGAGCTGCCCGCTCAGGGCGACAACTACAGATCTTGCCAGGCAATTGCCGGGACCAGGGCACTCGCTCCTGACGTCTTCAGCCTCAAGAG
>NZ_JBFRFR010000245.1:0-961 GCF_052114925.1 Bradyrhizobium sp. 2TAF36
GCGTGACGCGTGACCAGCGGGCTGGTAGCGATCGTCAGGCGCAGTCGCGACCTCCGCGGGGTACGATCGAAGTACTGGCTCGTGGAGCTTCGCGCGCTTTGTCAATGTCCGAAAGGAGGTTCCAATGCGTACTCCGGCCTTGGCGATTTTGGCAATCGGGATGGCATCAACAGAGCCGGCGGCAGCTCAGACGTATAATCCGGCCTATCCGGTTTGCCTGCACGTTTACCGCGCGGGGGCCAACTATTACGATTGCAGCTACACATCGCTGCCTCAGTGCAATGCTTCGGCATCGGGCCGCGCAGCAGAGTGCGCCATAAATCCATACTTCGCGGGCGTGGAAAACCCCGCAGCTTATCGGCGGCACGGCCGCCGCGCCTACTAGGGCAGTTGCGAGAGACGCCCAGCCCGCCATCGTGAACCGGCGGGCCTTTGCTTTTCCACACCCGCGACGCGCAGTAGTTCGCGCGCGTTCCGCGGGCCAAGGTTCGGATTAGCCTACGTCGTTCTGACATTGCCCCATAGGCTCCCGATAGCGTGAGCCGTGGGTCAACCACCGAGAGCAAGTAAAACCGGCCACAGCTTTGCAAGGAGCCAGAGCATCAGGGCGAAACACGCCCAAATGCCCATTAAAGCAAAGACGGCCCGAGGATTCCTGAAGATCATCACAGTGCCAACTTAGCACTCGTCGGAGATCTCCGCACTGAGCGAATGGGGTAGCCCGCCAGCGTGGAATTCGGCGGGCTCTCTATGCTCATGCGGACTGGGGCAAATGCGTCACCTTCTCCGCCGATCAATGTTGTTGTGGCCGGGGAAGAACGTAAGCGCTGTTCAGCGGCCACCTACCGGATGACGGGGTGATCTGCGAGTCTGCGGTTTGTTCGGACCGTTAGGCTTAGAATGGACACAGTGCATAGTGCTATCGCGGAGCCGGTGCGGCGGCTTGAGGTCTTCACCGGAG
>NZ_JBFRFR010000246.1:0-889 GCF_052114925.1 Bradyrhizobium sp. 2TAF36
CGGCTCAGGCGTGCGCATTTGCAGCCTGCGACACCGGCTCAGGCGTGCGCATTTGCAGCCTGCGACACCGTCGGCGCGGCCTCAGACGAGAAGTCGCGGCAGAAACCCGTGAGGTTCAATACAGCAGGAGCGGCGACCAAGCCTCTCCGTCGCGCCCGATCGTAAGCTCCCAGGTATCGCCGGCAGCGAAGTTGAGGATGTTCGTCGTGGCTGGATGGCCCGGCACGCTCACCTCGTAGGAATATCTCCCGGGCTGCAGATCCAGCGAAACCGCGTAGGCGCCGGCGGCGTGCCTGATGGTCCGGTCGTTGATCGTGAGCGTGGCTTCCGTTTCGCTGATATTGGAGAACACCAGCTTCGCTTGGCCGGGCTCGGGCATCACGTTCGCATTGGCCGCGACAGATGCATTCTTCTGCACGAGATTGACGGCGGTGCTGGCGTCTTTGCGGTCGAGCGCCAGCATGCCAGGTCCGAGCGGGGAGGCGAAGGCGAGCTTGACGTGATCGGCGGAGACCACCGCGCCATCGCGCTGCTCCTGCCAGCCGAGCTTGCTGAGCTCGGTGCGGTAGAAGGCGAGGACGTCGCCGAGCTCGGCGGGCACGGTGGCCTCCAGCCTGGTGCGGAGCGGCGTTTCAACGCCCTTGACGACGGTGGTGTGCGTTCCTCGGTAGCTGTAACGGGTCGGCGCGGGCAGCTTGGCAGCAGGGTCCGGCGTGAGCGCCGACGCGAACAGCGGCGACAGATGCGGCACCCAGGCGCTGGCGCTTGCTGCGAGCATGCAGACCGCGAGCAAGAGGAGGCCGCACGTGAGCGGCCCGAGACATAGGTGACAGAACGTACCGGACACATGGGTTACACTTTCCGCTTTTGTTCCGCGGGAGGTGTCGAT
>NZ_JBFRFR010000247.1:0-877 GCF_052114925.1 Bradyrhizobium sp. 2TAF36
CGGACCGGGATCGGTGCCGCCGTGACCCGGTCGCTGACCGGGATCGGTGCCGCCGTGACCCGGTCGCTGTGGCTGAGGAATCGCGCCGCCCGCGGTTTGCGCGTGCGCCAGCCCAACGCTCGTTAGAAGACCTCCGGTAGCTGTCGCTGCCAACATATGGCGACGAGAAATGGAATCCATGCTCGGTTCTCCCATGATTCCAGGCTACAATTCTTCTGCGCACGACACCTGCGCCTGACGTCTCCGAGCGTCGTCCGTTGGAAGCGATTCACACTATCAAAGCAGTACGCTTCGATATTTCTCGTTAGCACGAGTTCCAGCGGCTTCCGGCAGGGCGAGCGCCAACATTGGCACTGTCCGCCTCGATGCTTCGACAACCGTATCGGTTTTCGAACCAGGCCGTGAACCCATACCCCCGCTGCGATCGACGAAAGACCCGGGATCACGATGCGGTGCTCTATGCTCGTACGGATGCCATCCACGATGCCTTTGGCGGACAGTTTGCTGCCTTCACTAAGGACGGCGAGGACAACAAAACGCTGTTCGCAAAGACTGGAAAATTGCYGATGCCGGTCCTGGCTATCGGTGGCGATCACTCCTTCGGCACATTGATGAACTCCGACTTGGCCGATGTCGCGAGCGCCGTCAAAGGTGCTGTCAAAACCAATGCGGGCTTTTTGCCTAATTGTCTCCAGAACTGCTTGAGGTCAGCTTTGGGTTAAAAGAAGTCCTCGGCTGAACCGATCGGGCAGGTCAGCTATGGGCCGATTTTGTTGAAAAAGTCTTCGGTTGCGTGAGCTGACATTCGCTGATTCAGTCGTTGCAAGAGGGCTGAATCATGATGGGACATCAGCGAGTTGGGCAGGCCGCATTGTTC
>NZ_JBFRFR010000248.1:0-839 GCF_052114925.1 Bradyrhizobium sp. 2TAF36
TGTTCTCGCCGCCGCCGGCTATAACTTCGGTCTGCTGCTGCGATGGCTCGCAGAGCTCTTGCGTGTCATCATCCGAGCCTTCTTCGAGACCGTCCCGGCTCGAAACACCGCTTGAGCCGGGCGCCGCCGCCAGTTCTTCACGAACGACTTGATCGGCAGACGGCGTTCGGACCACGCGCGCAGGATAGCGCGGGAAGAGGCCGGGAGTGAGAGGAGCAGTTCGGCGCGACACGACGAAAGATATGGCTGTGGAATAGTGCGTGCAGGCTCCTGCACGTATTGCGATTACCGGCAAGCCGTGGACAACCTGCGGCATTACTATCCCCGATTTGGGGTGCAAGATGCCATTTGTTTATCGACCGTCACTTAAGACTAAGACCGGTGAAGCTGTCGCACTACTTCACTTGAGCAATCAACAGAAGGACAGGATCGCCCCCGTCTTCAGTGTAGGTGAAAGGCCACCGGCTAACTTCGTTGCGCGAATGGCTTCGGCATGGCTAGGCCGGCGGTGCTTCCTTGATGGCTCATTCAATCACAACCTCAGTGGAGGTTCGGCGGATTTCGATACCCTATTCGCCGCACTCGGCACAGCAGGAATTCCGGTGATACCCGTGATCGAAATCGGTGCTTCGAACGCCTACAACCAGGCCGCTTTCGCGCACATTGGCCAATTCTCGAATGGAGTTATGTTAAAGTGTACACATGGGCACCTTAACCTCGCGGCGAACTGGGTCCAACAGATGGGACAGTGTCAATCGGCCCTTTAATTGCGGTTTGTTGTCAAGCTACCATTCTTCCTCTCTCCAGTGACACGCCGGTAGCGATTGCTCCGTCGGAGC
>NZ_JBFRFR010000249.1:0-820 GCF_052114925.1 Bradyrhizobium sp. 2TAF36
TTCAGGTAGGGCTTCCTGTCGCGCATCATGGCGTTGAGGACCGTCAGCAGCTTCCTGGCGACGGCAATGAGGGCGAGTTTGGCTGGTTTGCCGGCCTGTCGCAATCGTACGTAAAAGACCTTGAACGGATCGGCCCGGCGGACCGCGTTGAGAGCAGCCATGTAAAGGGCATCACGGACGCGCTTTCGGCCCCCGGCGATCTTACGTTTGCCRCGSTAAGCCCCGCTGTCGACGTTGAAGGGAGCCAGGCCGGCTAGCGCTGCCACCTGCTTCGGTCCCACTTTTCCGAGTTCCGGCATCTGCGCGATCAGYTGCATGCAGGTTACGGGACCCACGCCAGGAAGTGARCGTATCAACTGCGCATCGCCCGAGATCTCCGRCTCGGTCTTGATCAGYGTGCTGATGTCGGCCTCGATCTCGGCGATCTCGCCGTCGAGGACCTCGATGAGACGGCCGATACGATCGGCCATGGCACGGTCGTCGGCCTCGCTGCGCCGGTTCTTCTCCTGCGCACGCATGAGGACCAGCTGATCCCGCCGTTTTGCGAGCCTCGCCAAGGCATTGCGGGCGGGATTGGCAATTTGCTCGGTGGCTGGCTTCAGGGCCCGCGCAAAGGCCGCCAGCATCCTCGCATCGATCGGGTCGGTCTTGGCGAGCTGGCCGCTGGCGCGCGCAAAGTCGCGAGCCCGGGCCGGGTTGATCCGCGCGAAGCGGATACCGGCCTGACCCAGCGCCTCGCGAAGTTCGAGATCATAGACACCCGTTGCCTCGAAGACGACCAGCACGTCGCATCGCCAACGCGCCACGATCTGTGTGATGG
>NZ_JBFRFR010000250.1:0-748 GCF_052114925.1 Bradyrhizobium sp. 2TAF36
GTGGAAGCCCCCGGCGGTGCAAAAAGCGAGCTAAACTTGTACCGCGCTGGGCGCCAACGCACCGGTGCGGTATTTCCCAACTGCGCGGTCAAAGCGGAGACAGTTCGACGTCCAAGTAGGGTCACAAGCAGAAGTTCATCTGCCGCAAGGGTCCGTTTACCAGCACCTCGATCCTGTTCGATGAGCCATCAAGGACAGTCGCAATCGCGGTCGATTTTGGTACTGTTGGTGAATGGCGGGGTCGATACTACTCAAGGTTTTTCGAGGTGTGAGCCTGCTTTGCCTTTGCATCGTGGGGATTGCAGTCGTTGTAGCCCCCTTGGAGCTTGTCGCTTACCCTATACTGAAATCCATCGGGTGCAGTCTGACCCAGGAACAGCAAAGCTTCACCTGCGGAGGTGGTTTGGTCGGTCGCATCATCTCGACCGTTCTCAACCTGCCGATGCTGTTCTCTGACGCGCGAGAGTTTACGTTCGGAGCCCGAGGGCCGTTCGGGCCCGGATTAACGGTCTACTTATTCGACGCAATCTTCATTCTCGCAGCGGCATATCCGCTACTGATATTGTTTGCGCGGAAAGGCGGCCGACCAAACAGCTGACGTCTGCTAATGGGATGGTCCGGCCGTGCTCCTGCCCCGCCAGCGATAAGCTGGCCAGGGGCGCCAAGACAAGGAGCACGCCATGTCCCAGACACTCAATACCGCGATCGCCGTGATCGGCATCGATATCGGCAAAAACTCGTTCCATGT
>NZ_JBFRFR010000251.1:0-671 GCF_052114925.1 Bradyrhizobium sp. 2TAF36
GCGTGCGCGTGCACCACCCTGACGCCAAGCTTGARCAGCCACACCTTCAGTCCGGTCCAACGAATGCCGGACGTATCGCCCCAGGGTGAGCCATTGTCGGTGTAGAAGGCCTCCGGCAGGCCATAGCAGCGGAACGTCGTCGACAGGTGATTCTGCACGGTGAGGCGCTGCTCGTCGGCACATGCCTTCAGGCACAGCACGTAGCGCGAGTGATCGTCGACGATCGTTAGCGGATGGCACCGCGTCCCATTGGCGAGCGGCAGGTGACCCTTGAAGTCCATCTGCCACAGCAGGTTGGGAGCTTCCTTCTCGAACCGGTGGCCCGGATTGGGCGGCGCATTCTCACTCGGTTTGATCCGGTCGTTCCGACACAGGATCTGGTGCACCGTTGATGGCACAGGCACCGTCTGCCCGCCCCGCTTCAGGCAATGGGCAATCTTCCGTGCTCCCCAAGCCGGATGCTTGTCGCGTACAGCCAGGACTTCTGCCTCGACCGCAGCCTCACTCCGCTTGGGCATCGCATGCGGGCGCCGGGARCRGTCGGCCAGCTCCCGATCGCCGGCCTGCCAGCGCGCCAGCCACTTGTAGCCGACGTCARGACTGATGTTGAACCGACGGCACAGTTCGCGCCGGTTGGCGCCCTCCTGCAAAGCCAGCCGCACAAACTCGTG
>NZ_JBFRFR010000252.1:0-668 GCF_052114925.1 Bradyrhizobium sp. 2TAF36
CAAAATCACAAAATCAATGGACACCTTCGTCGCTCTATTTGCGGGACTCAAAATCGCGGTCAACGTAGTAGCAGGTGATTTCTTGACCCCTCCCGGCTCGAACATATCGCCAGTGCAAGTAATCTTGAGCGAGTCCGCGGCCCGAGCAGCGTTCATCGCTAAGAAGGTGATAGCTATAACTCCAAGCAAAGTTGCCTTGGACATTTTATTTTCCCTTTGCCTTCAGCCCCAGCTCCACAAGCCGGCGGATGGCCTCGGAGCGGCCGGGGAGGTCTTCTTGCTTGGCTGCCCAGGCATCGACGCTCTTCCGTAACTCCGAGGACAGGCGGATAGCCGTCACCGGGTCCTGTCCGGTGGCCGGCCGGCCAGGACGTTTCCGTACTACGTTTTTAGTTGACGGCTTCATAATAAGCGTACTACGCTAATTGAGCTTGGAAAACAAGCGGCCTGCCGTCGTGTTGGAAGCACGGCGGCAGGCCTGACCTCGATCACAGAAGGGTTTTCAAAATGACCAAGGCTGTTTCGCATCTTAGCACGCCACCCTTAAACACGTCTGAAAACAACATCACCGATCCGGTGTACGCCGCGATCGAGAAACATCGTCGGGCAATGCGGGAGTTTGCCGAGGTGCTCCGCGTACTCGTTCCCGGCACCCTCAGTCCCGATCC
>NZ_JBFRFR010000253.1:0-664 GCF_052114925.1 Bradyrhizobium sp. 2TAF36
GGTCGATTGTGTTGAAAAAGCCCTTTTTGGCTGACGAACGAAATTTTCGACGACCGCTGATGCGTTTCGTATTGGGCGACGTGAGGGACCTCATCGTTTTACACAAAAACGACCACGGACCTTCGGATCGACCCTACAGCGCTTCGCAGCGGTAGAAACGTCTAAGAATTGACTTTCGCGAGATTTTCTCGCTCGTTCGATTTTCGACTTTTTCAACAGTATCGGTCACAAGCCGACGCCTGACGGGCGGTAGCGGCAAGTCCGCTATATGGGACATTGGCGGACGTCACGCCTTGCCGCTCGGACAGCGCGCTTCGGCTGGAAGCGGACAGCGAGACGGCAGACAGCGGGCGCGAAGCGTCGCGTCGGGATGAATTACAGGAAGCTGGCGTCTGGCGGGGTGGAATCCGGGCCCGGCCGGGCTTCCCCTGGCGGCCCGTATGGCCTATGACGCTGCAACGCAACATTCCCCCCAAAAAGACCCCATGATCCGCCTCGACAACGTCAGCAAGCAAGCCGGCCACCAGATCCTGTTCATCGAAGCCTCCGCCGCCCTCAACAAGGGCGAGAAGATCGGCCTCGTCGGCCCGAACGGCGCGGGAAAGACCACGCTGTTCCGGATGATCGCCGGTGAGGAACTGCCCGATGAAGGGCAGGTTTCGAC
>NZ_JBFRFR010000254.1:0-598 GCF_052114925.1 Bradyrhizobium sp. 2TAF36
GGGCCTGTTGCGTAATTCGTCAATTGTGATTCCCTAGGGCAAAGCCTTGGAGGGTAGCGATGGCGGTCAAGCGGACGGGACAGCCGAGCTTTGTGGAAGCGCTGATGCCGAAGGGMGCCGGCGCCAATGCGGCGCTGGATCGGCTGGCTGGCCTGGTCAAGTGGTACCGGTTCGAGAAGCTGATCGGCCATTTGCGGGATGAAGGGRGSCCCGGTCGACCAGGCTATCCGGTGCTGGTGCTGTTTCGTGCTGTGCTGTTGCAGTCGCTGTATGGTCTTTCGGAGCGCGAACTCGAGGAAGCGCTGGGCGACCGGTTGTCGTTCAAGCGCTTCGTCGGTTTGAGCCTTGAGGATGCGACGCCCGACCAYACGGTCCTGAACCGCTTCCGGAACCAGCTCGTTGAACAAGGCCTGCTGGAGAAGCTGTTTGGCGAAYTGGATCGTCAGCTTGAGAATGCYGGCGTSATCCTCAAGCGCGGCACGATGCTGGATGCGACCTTGATCCAGGCAGTCTCGGCTCCGCCCAAGGAGGATCGCCCCTCAAACGATCCTGATGCCCGGTTTGCCAAACGGCAGGGCAAAAGCGGCTCGACCTTCGG
>NZ_JBFRFR010000255.1:0-559 GCF_052114925.1 Bradyrhizobium sp. 2TAF36
GCTGACGGCGGTGACGGTCTTGGTGTCGCCGCTGACGGCGGTGACGGTCTTGGTGTCGCCGGTGTCGGGATCTGTGTCGTTGGTGAGGACGTTGCCGGTGGCGGGCGAGCCGCCTGAACCATTGGCAATGCCGCCCTTCTCGGTGGCGTCGGCGACGTCGGCGACCGCCGTCGGCGCAGCGTTCGACGAGCCGACGGCGATATTGAAGGTCTCGCTGATGGGAGCGCCCGCAAGGTCGGTGGCCGTGATCTTGATGCTGGCAGTGCCGATATTGGCAGCCGTCGGCGTGCCACTGAATGTGCGTGTGGATGCGTTGAACGCGAGCCAGGTGGGCAGGGCAGTACCGTCGGCGGACGTTGCCGTATAGGCCAGGGTGTCGCCGGCATCGACGTCGGTGAAGGTGTTGGTGGGCAGCACCAGCGAGAAGGACGACCCGACCCTCGCGTTCTGGTTGGCGGTCTGACTCGCGAGCACCGGGGTATCGTCAGCGCCATGGATGGTGACGGTGAGCGTGGTGGTCGAAGTGAGGCCTCCGGTGTCGCGCATGGTATAGTTGAAC
>NZ_JBFRFR010000256.1:0-497 GCF_052114925.1 Bradyrhizobium sp. 2TAF36
CCGCCGCCGCGCGCCAGGAATTTGCCGCTGCCGGCCTCCGCGAGGCACTTGTTGCCGTCGATGATCACCCGGCCGCGCGAGAGAACGCTAACCGGCCAGCCCTTCAGCTTGCGGCCCGCGAACGGCGTGTAGCCGGCGAGGTCGTGCATCATCTCGTCGGCGATCACAGTCTCGCGATTGGGATCCCAGATCGCGATATCGGCATCGGCGCCGACCGCGATCGAGCCCTTGCGCGGATGCAGATTGTAGATTTTTGCCGGCGCGGTCGAAGTCAATTCGACGAACTTTTCCAGCCCGAGCCGGCCCTTCGACACCATCGCGTCGAACAGCAGCGGCAGCCGCAGCTCCAGCCCCGGCAGGCCGTTGGCCACCTGCTTGAAGTTCGGATTGGGACCGGCGCGCAGCTTGCCGGTCTCGTCGTAGCGATACGGCGCATGGTCCGACGAGATGGTCTGGAGATCGCCGAGCGACAGCGCCTGCCACAGCGCCTCCTGATC
>NZ_JBFRFR010000257.1:0-471 GCF_052114925.1 Bradyrhizobium sp. 2TAF36
ACACGCTGGCGGCGGGCGGGAAGGTGTCGATTGCCGCGCTGATCCTGGCCGGCGTGCTGCCGGCGCTGATCCTGACGATCTGCAACCTGGCCGCCGCCTACTTCGTGGCGCGCAGCCGGGGCTATCCGGCGGGCAAGTTCCCGGGCTGGGACATCGTCGGCCACTCGCTGGCGGCGGCGCTGCCCGGGCTGTTCGTGGTGGTGCTGATCCTGGTGGGCATCCTGTCGGGCGTGTTCACGGCGACGGAGTCGGCGGCGGTGGCGGTGCTCTACGCGCTGGCGCTGACTGTGCTGGTCTACCGCTCGCTGACGCGCGAGCAGTTCGTCAAGGCCGCGGCCAAGGCGGTCAAGACCACCGGCGTGGTGCTGCTGCTGATCGGCATTTCCGGCACCTTCGGCTACCTGATCAGCCTCTATGGCGTGGCCGAGCTGACCGGGCAGTTCCTGAGTTCGCTGTCCACCAGTCCGTGGA
>NZ_JBFRFR010000258.1:0-468 GCF_052114925.1 Bradyrhizobium sp. 2TAF36
TCCCCGTCCAGGAGACGAGCGACAAAGCGCAGACGCTCTTCCATCACCGAACTCGCTTTCCACGGCATCGACACCTCCCGCGGAACAAAAGCGGAAAGTGTAACCCATGTGTCCGGTACGTTCTGTCACCTATGTCTCGGGCCGCTCATAAGGGCTTTTCGTACACTTATCTTGAGGTCCCCACCTCGTACCACGCTTCGTACCACAATTCGATTCCCGTGGATCGAAGGATTCAAATAACTTCCCTAGTGATTTCAAATCCTTGCGGGGCGCCAGTTTGGCTGTTTCTCGATGTTGCGATCGTGCTGACTGCCAATTCGCACTAAAGCGGGATGGGGTTAGGTTGAATCGATTTGGGATTCCCAAATCGGTGTGTTTCTGATTCACCATTCTGGCTGGGTTGGAGGCCAGCATGGATGGGCAAGCCTTATTCTCTGGATCTTCGCAAGCGTGTCGTGTCCGCGATCG
>NZ_JBFRFR010000259.1:0-438 GCF_052114925.1 Bradyrhizobium sp. 2TAF36
GTCTTGATCAGTGTGCTGATGTCGGCCTCGATCTCGGCGATCTCGCCGTCGAGGACCTCGATGAGACGGCCGATACGATCGGCCATGGCACGGTCGTCGGCCTCGCTGCGCCGGTTCTTCTCCTGCGCGCGCATGAGAACCAGCTGATCCCGCCGTTTTGCAAGCCTCGCCAAGGCATTGCGGGCGGGATTAGCAGCCTGCTCGGTGACTGGCTTCAGGGCCCGCGCAAAGGCTGCCAGCATCCGCGCATCGATCGGGTCGGTCTTGGCAAGTTGGCCGCTGGCGCGCGCAAAGTCACGAGCCCGGGCCGGGTTGATCCGCGCGAAGCGGATACCGGCCTGACCCAGCGCCTCGCGAAGTTCGAGATCATAGACACCCGTTGCCTCGAAGACGACCAGCACGTCGCATCGCCAACGCGCCACGATCTGTGTGATGGCC
>NZ_JBFRFR010000260.1:0-420 GCF_052114925.1 Bradyrhizobium sp. 2TAF36
CTGCCTGCGCCGACGGCGGTCGCCGACGTCGCCGACGCCACCGAGAAGGGCGGCATTGCCAATGGTTCAGGCGGCTCGCCCGCCACCGGCAACGTCCTCACCAACGACACAGATCCCGACACCGGCGACACCAAGACCGTCACCGCCGTCAGCTTCGGGACGACGGCGGGTACGCTCGGCACAGCGCTCGCCGGTGCCCACGGCAGCATCGTGCTCAGCGCCAACGGTACGTTCACCTACACCATCAACGAGAATGATTCCGCCGTGCAGGCATTGCGGCTGCCAACGAACACGTTGACGGACACGTTCAACTATACCATGCGCGACACCGGAGGCCTCACTTCGACCACCACGCTCACCGTCACCATCCATGGCGCTGACGATACCCCGGTGCTCGCGAGTCAGACC
This sequence comes from Bradyrhizobium sp. 2TAF36, assembly GCF_052114925.1. Classification (NCBI taxonomy): domain Bacteria; kingdom Pseudomonadati; phylum Pseudomonadota; class Alphaproteobacteria; order Hyphomicrobiales; family Nitrobacteraceae; genus Bradyrhizobium; species Bradyrhizobium sp. 2TAF36. The sequence goes on from NZ_JBFRFR010000260.1 coordinate 409, forward strand.
GCCAACCAGAAC
>NZ_JBFRFR010000261.1:0-412 GCF_052114925.1 Bradyrhizobium sp. 2TAF36
CGAGCCCGGGCCGGGTTGATCCGCGCGAAGCGGATACCGGCCTGACCCAGCGCCTCGCGAAGTTCGAGATCATAGACACCCGTTGCCTCGAAGACGACCAGCACGTCGCATCGCCAACGCGCCACGATCTGTGTGATGGCCTGCGGCGCGTTGGCGATGCGCTCCGGCACRCCCAAGCCCTCATCGAAGATATCGAGATGTTGTTTGGAGACGTCGATTCCGACGTAACGAAGGGGTATGATCACGGTGCCTGTCCCTGTGATGCGAGGTCTGTTGCCGCAGCCTCGTGCAACTGTTCAGGTTGATAGATGGAACGGGCGGGAGACCGGGCCGGATCACGGCGTCAAGCGCCAAGGACCCAACGGCTTCCCGCCCACTCCATCATGACAGGCTTCCAAGACACAGGGACCCA
>NZ_JBFRFR010000262.1:0-402 GCF_052114925.1 Bradyrhizobium sp. 2TAF36
GAATAAGGCTTGCCCATCCATGCTGGCCTCCAAGAATAAGGCTTGCCCATCCATGCTGGCCTCCAACCCAGCCAGAATGGTGAATCAGAAACACACCGATTTGGGAATCCCAAATCGATTCAACCTAACCCCATCCCGCTTTAGGCCGCCGAGCCAATGCAAAAACACCAAAGCCCGGCCTCGCGCCGGGCTTTTTCATGGGGGAGGTCGAAGGCAACTATTGTGCGGATCTGCTCCGCGACAAACCGGGAGATTCCGGCGGGTTTATCGCGGCACGGAGGCGGGCGGTGACCTTGCCCCCAAGTTTTATCCAGTCCTGAGTTCGCCCCGGCTGTTGGATTTGCCCGGTTGGACGGTGGCAGCGGCGGGAGCCGGCGCGGAGCCCTCGGCATAGCGCAGCGC
>NZ_JBFRFR010000263.1:0-395 GCF_052114925.1 Bradyrhizobium sp. 2TAF36
AACCGTCTGCCCGCCCCGCTTCAGGCAATGGGCAATCTTCCGTGCTCCCCAAGCCGGATGCTTGTCGCGTACAGCCAGGACTTCTGCCTCGACCGCAGCCTCACTCCGCTTGGGCATCGCATGCGGGCGCCGGGAACAGTCGGCCAGCTCCCGATCGCCGGCCTGCCAGCGCGCCAGCCACTTGTAGCCGACGTCARGACTGATGTTGAACCGACGGCACAGTTCGCGCCGGTTGGCGCCCTCCTGCAAAGCCAGCCGCACAAACTCGTGGCGCTGATCCATCACTGACACCTCGCTCCAAGGCATGGACGGCCTCCCGAATCGGACCAATCCAGCCAATGTTGATGTGTCAGCTATGTCTCCGAACACCCGTCAGTGATCTGTCCGGGCTAAAC
>NZ_JBFRFR010000264.1:0-393 GCF_052114925.1 Bradyrhizobium sp. 2TAF36
GCCGCCCGTGGTCGTCACCCTGACGTCGACGGTACCGGTGCCGGCCTGCGATGTCGCGGTGATCGAGGGCGATGTCGCGGTGATCGAGGTTGCGGAGTTGACGGTGAAGCCCGCCGCCGCGGTTGCACCGAACGTCACGGCTGTCGCGCCGGTGAAATTGGTGCCCGTGATCGTTACCACCGTGYCGCCGGCCGCCGGCCCCGACGTCGGCGAAAGCGACGTGACGGCTGGCGTGGCGACATAGGTGAACTGGTCGGCGGCGGAGGTGGCCGAGGTGCCGCCCGTGGTCGTCACCCTGACGTCGACGGTACCGGTGCCGGCCTGCGATGTCGCGGTGATCGAGGTTGCGGAGTTGACGGTGAAGCCCGCCGCCGCGGTTGCACCGAACGTCAC
>NZ_JBFRFR010000265.1:0-393 GCF_052114925.1 Bradyrhizobium sp. 2TAF36
GTTCCTGCGCCCGGCCCAGTCCACCCGGCTGCCGGCGCGCGCACCGCACCAGAGCCCGCTCTGGGTGGGCGTGTTCCGCGCGCTGGACGCCGTGGTGCGCGTGGCCGAGCCGCTGTTCCCGCGCAGCCTGCGCGCGCGGGCCATCGAGCGCGCCCGCACGTTCACCGTGGAGCGCCTGAACGGCGAAGACGGCCTCGGCGCCATCTTCCCGGCAATGGTCAACTCGGTGCTGATGTTCGACGTGCTCGGCGTGCCCGAGAGCGACCCGAACCGCGCCATTGCGCGCCGCTCGATCGACAAGCTGCTGGTCGTCCGCGACGATGAAGCCTATTGCCAGCCCTGCCTGTCGCCGGTCTGGGACACTTCGCTGGCCAGCCACGCGCTGCTGGAAGT
>NZ_JBFRFR010000266.1:0-390 GCF_052114925.1 Bradyrhizobium sp. 2TAF36
GCCAAGGCTCATGGTTTGCTCCATTCCCAGCTGCGATTGGCCGGGGCTGATTAATACACGAAAACTGTGTGAGTGCGGGTTGCGCGAAAGAGATTGCGCACGACCAAAACGGTCCCCACTACCCGGAGAAACGGGTAGCCTTACACTATATCGCACTAATTTGGAAAGGGCAACATGCGATGCGCTTTTTCCTCTGCGGTGCACGCTCACGTGTTTTTTTGCGGCGTTTCCAGCATAAACACGGTGCGATGCACGAGATAGCGTGCGAATCGGTGAGCGGGAATCGTGCGGCGGTCAATCGCTGCCGTTCGGGCCGGCGCGATCCGGCGCCTCCAGCCCCCAGTCACCGAAGTCCAGCCAGTCATCGCCGAGTAATTCGAGCGGATGCTG
>NZ_JBFRFR010000267.1:0-356 GCF_052114925.1 Bradyrhizobium sp. 2TAF36
GACCGAAGACATCTGGCCACGCATAGTGGTCGAGATCATATTTTCCGCGAGCAATGATACGGCGACCCAATTCGGCAATTGCAATGTCTCGCCGGCAAAATGTGGTTCGACCAGCACATCCCCAAGTGGACCCACGATGCAGGATCCGCCGCGAATGAGCACAGTTCGCGCAGGGATGGGCGCATAATTAGGCGGCCATGCCGCGCGTCACGCTCCAGGGCCGTCGACATCAGCTTGCGGTGCTTGGCTAGAAGTTTGCCCGACAGTTCGCGCAGGGATGGGCGCATAATTAGGCGGCCATGCCGCGCGTCACGCTCCAGGGCCGTCGACATCAGCTTGCGGTGCTTGGCTAGAAG
>NZ_JBFRFR010000268.1:0-330 GCF_052114925.1 Bradyrhizobium sp. 2TAF36
AGTGTTTAGCCCGGAGACATGGCTGACACCTGTTCGGACACATCACTGACAGGTTGGCCATTGGTCAAGTCGATCGATGCGACCTGCCAGCTGGCGAAGAAGATTCCGTAGTGGCCGTCACGATCCAGCGGCCGGATGGCAAGGCGTTCGCGGGCGAAGGCCTGGGGAACTTTCCAGAAGTGTCCCTTGAAGGAGATGTAGGGTCTTGTCGATGAGACCCTGCGCACGATCTCGCCGCTGTCGTATTCGACGTTCGGAACGCGGGCCGGCATGGGGCGAGCACTTGGCCGGAAGCGATCGGCAGGGACCTGCATATCGAGGCCTTGGTGA
>NZ_JBFRFR010000269.1:0-303 GCF_052114925.1 Bradyrhizobium sp. 2TAF36
GAAGGAGATGGTGAAGCCGAACTGGATCCGCGCCAGTTCCAGAGCGGTTAATCTGAACATCCTTTGCTTCTCCCGATCCGGTCAATTGGGCGGGTGAAACCCTGATAAAACCCTGTGAGGTGAAACCCTGATAAAACCCTGTGAAGTTAACTGGAGATTTCGCGCCAGTATCGACTGTAAGACCGAAGACATCTGGCCACGCATAGTGGTCGAGATCATATTTTCCGCGAGCAATGATACGGCGACCCAATTCGGCAATTGCAATGTCTCGCCGGCAAAATGTGGTTCGACCAGCACATCCCC